>CAZRNW010000069.1:0-5038 GCA_964601535.1 uncultured Flavobacteriaceae bacterium | reverse complement strand
TAAAGCTATTCGGGCCAGTCCAGTTATAAGTAGCACCTGAAACGGAGGAAGAAGTTAAACTTAAGTTTTGTCCTGCACATAAAGGTGAGTTAGATCCTGCGGTTGGAGAAGCCGGAACTGTATTAACAACAACGGCTACTGTACCCGGAGGACTTGTACAGCCTGAAACAGTGGCGGTAACGGAGTACACCCCTGCGGCAAGCACAGTGACTCCGGAAATGGTTGGATTTACAAGTGTTGAAGTAAAACCATTCGGCCCGGTCCAACTATATGTTGCCCCAGCGCTAAAAGTTGCTGTTAAGCTTAAAGTTTGGCCAACGCATAAAGGAGAATTTGCTCCGGCAGTGGGGGCTGCAGGTACGAATGGCGGGCAAGTAACAGTATTACCCTGATAATCGCGCACAACTTCACTTAATAAAACACCACCCCGGTACTCAGAAACTTTAACGCCAAATACATATTGTCCCAATGAATTAGCTACACCAGTCATCCAACCGGTAGGGCTTAATGTTACGCTTGGCGAAGGGGAGTTAAAAGGACTATTGGCAGAATAACCCGGTTGCCATACAACTGGCGCAACTGACATAGTATTATTAGGAAATAAAGGAGGGTTAGGATTATCATCATAAGGTGTGTACATTGAATAAACTAAATTATCACCATCAACATCCGTTGCTGAACAGTTAATCGAAAACGAATTTGTTGCACAAAAAATAAGAGGAGGTAAATTATTAAAGTACGGACTGCTGTTTGCCACAAAAACATTATTGTAAACATTCACCATGTCTACTTTATATTTTTCATCGTTTGGTGAACCGGCGCCAAATGCTGCTCTCACAAATATTTGAATTGTATTACCAACTAAACCTGTTGCGGTGGCAAATATATTGGCATCAAAGTCATTAATCCTTTGTCCGTTTACCGGGAATAATATTTTAGGGCCACCATTTAAAGAGTAGAAAACTTTTATTGAATCCGAATTTTCGAGAGTATTTCCAATTGAATCGGAGTAGTTGACGCTTAAATTTACCCCCGAAAGAAATGTATTAATAGGAATAACCTGAGAAGCCCAAATGACATGACCTGCAGTTCCGCTGTTTCTGCTTATGATTTCAAATTGACCGAAATCAACTTCAGCGGTTGCGGGTGGTGCTAAAACATTGACAGTTCTGGTCCATGCTGTTGGACCTGCATCAACCGTTGTTCCGTTTGGTAAAGTAAAATCTTCACTCCAAACTGTGGCGTAGCATGGTATATAAGCGTAAAAAGTTTCGCCGGCAGCACCAGGAGCCTGAATATTAGTGATACTTCCATTTCTGAAAAAAGTGGAGTAAACCAAATGCATTCCGCCTGGTGAAGGAGCTAGGTTGACGGTTGTGGTATAAACCCGTTGTTCAACACATGGTAAAACACTTGGTGTTGTAGCGCATGGTGGGAGAACAGGAGGAATTGGAGTAATTGCACCACCGTTAGCCGTAAAATTTCTTGATGGGGCAAAAACTGAACCATTGGCCTGTAAAACTGTAAAAGTAACATTCGCAGGAAATGCTGCTGAAGCTGCTCCGCAATCACGGTATAATAATAATTGTACCGTATAGTTATTTCCACCGTTATAAGTATAAGTTATTACACCACCAACAATATGGGTTGAGAATCCTTTGAAAGGTATGACCAGAAAGAATGCTAATAAAATTACCAGATGGCGGAAATTGAAATTCCCCGCAAAAAAAGCTCCCGCTTTTTTTGTTGTAGTTTGGGGACCAGAATTGACGGCATTGTAAAATTTATGCATGAGGGCAGGGTTTAGGGGGTCCTACCTAAATTTTACGATATTTAATTGTTTTGGTTCCGTATAAGAGGGTGTATTTCGACCAAAAGCGGTTTATTAAACACAACCAAACACTTCTTTAAGTCTAATAAAGTAATGAAGAAAATATCAAAAATTAATCTTAATCAATTGAAAAACAATTAATTATAATTCATTTAACATTTGCTCAGTTAAGGGCTTATTCAGGAAGGTTATGTTTTTGGAAAGGCTGCTGGCTTTCGTCTTATCTTCAGGATAAATCGATGAACTCAATATCACCAATTTGCAGTCTTTTATTTTCTCGCCGGGAATTTTTTCAAGATTAGTAATGAATTGGAAACCATCCATCATCGGCATATTAATGTCAATAAAAATAACTTCAGGATAAATGGGATCAGTGACCGGGCTTAAGGTGGCCAAATTGCTTAAAAATTCCATGGCGCTTTTTCCGCAGGAGTTCACGTAAACTTTTTCTGCAAAACTTCCGGCTTCAATAATCTTTTCATTAATAAAATTATCAAGTTCGTTATCATCCAATAACATTACCTGTTTATATTTGAATTTTTGCTCCTTCTGTTTTTTCATAAATTCTTAGTTTTAAAATCAAATAATAAATGATCCAGAATAGTGTATTTACCATTGTTGCGCGCTATAAATAAGGTAAGGGCATCTTTTTTCTTAGTATTGTTTTTTTCACTCGTGTCCGGCGTAATTTCAAGATTAAAAAACTTAATTAAATCAAGCACGTTGGCATATTCGTTAAGTTCTTCGGTTTTTATTTTACGGTAAATGCTTTTTGTAAAATTCTCGGCCAAATCAAAATCTTTTAGCTGAATGTAGAAATAAGCTAAAGTTAAACGCACTTCAATATTAATATGGAAAAAATCCTTGAAGCTATGTTCATTAATAAGGTCATTTAAAATACCAATTGCATCTTTCGTTTTTCCGGAATAATAACAAATCATTGCATTGTGCATCCCTAGTACAATTTTCGAGTAAGTATCGTTTGGATCTATTATATAACCCGAATTTTCTTCGTTTAGAAGTTCATCTAATTGATTTTGTTCAGCCATAAACCCAACTTTTGAAAGAAGGAATTGCGGGGTGAGGCATATTGAGCTGTATAACAATAAATTATTTTTTTGAAGATTAACTTTGTGAAACAATGGAAGCGCTTTAACCGGATTTGATTTTTTGTAATATTCGAACATCAGGTAGTCAACTGCGATTTCCCATTTTTTCTGATTAGAAGAATTTGGCAAGTGATCTATTAATTTAGCTGTCTCTAAAATCGCCTTTTCTACATCCATTCCTTTCACATCGTCTGACTGGCAAAAAATGGCCAATTGTATATCGATAATTTTGGTAATAATTTCAATTTTACGGGATGGATTAAGGGCTAAATGATTGGCCGCTTCCTTCTTTAAGAAGAGTAATTTATTTAAAAGTATATCGGATTTCGAAAAGGTAAATTGCGCTAAAATCTGATTAAAATTCCCTAAAATGGCTTCCGATTTTTCGAGCGATAACCAAAAAGCAACATGTTTATTATACAGCTGCGAATAATGGAAATAGTTTTCAGAATGCAAATGCACCTTTTTCATCGCGCTGTAAACCAACAAAAGCTCACTATGCATATCGTACTTTAATAAGTCTTCTTCCAACTTCTCTAAAAAAGCAATCGCAATTTCACGAGGTTTGGTATAACAGATGTTATTAACCTCCTGTAATTTTAAGAGGAGATCAGCCTTCGAAACATCGATATGTTCAGAAAGATGATTTTTTATGCGGTCGTAGAGCCTCGATTTTAAAACATAAAATGAATTGGCATTTAAATCGAGGCTTTTAATTATCTCTTCATCTTTCACACCGTTATTTCTGTAAGATTTTATTAAAAAGAGGAAATTATCAGCTTTATTTTTGCTCAGTTGGGTTTCGAGTGCGTCATATACCTCTACATCAAGCTGACTAATTATTTCTTTCAATCTTATCATAATTTCAGTTTTTAATGCATTTTTTGGTTGTTCTTCTCTCTCAAAAGTACATTTCCTGCGATTTTAGTCATTAATTTTAAAACAATAAATTAGCTAAGGTCAATTTATGAAGTAATAATTAGCCTAAAAAAACATTTTTTGCAAAAATCTTACATCATCGGTGAAGGGCCGAAAAATCACCATAAATGGGTGAGTTTATTAGTCGATTTGTACTCAAACCATAAGAGTAGCTTAGAAAAATGTATAAATGTTGGAACATTTATTACATATAACCGGGGTAAAAAAGCAATAATAGATTATTTTTTCTTTACAAAATCACAATTGGGAGCCATTACGCATTCGCCGCAATTCGGATTCGTTGGCCTGCATGTTTCGCGGCCTAAAAAAGATATGTCCATACCAATACCCCAGTCTTTCTGAGGCATTACCTCCATAATTTGCTTTTCAATTTTTTTCGGATCAGTTCCTGTTGCTACACCTAATCTTGGAGCAACCCGCAAAACATGCAGGTCAACAATAACACCTTCAGGTTTGATTCCGGCTTCGCGCATAATAACGTTTGCCGATTTTCTTCCGATACCCGGTAATTCAGTTAAGCCCTCCATCGTTAAAGGAATATTTTTGTCGTCCTTAATTTTTTGAGCTAGCGTAATTAACCAATTCGCTTTGTTGCCAAAATTGCGGACCTTACTTATATATTTAATTAATGAATCAACATCTGCTTTCGCCAAAGTCTTCATATTCGGGAAAGCCTTAAATAAATCGGGTGCAATTTTATTAATGTTCTTATCTGAATCCTGAGCCGATAAAATAACCATCACCAATAACTGATAAATACTCTTATACTCTAAAGGATGTGCCTTGCCTTTATACTTTTTAATAAGCGGTTTAAACGCATCGGGCCAATTGGTTTTACTCATATAATGTGGATTTATCCCAAAAATAGCTATTTTTAAAATAAATGTGACTTTTTAAAAGCCCCTGTATTATGGAGCTAAAAGAGACACAATGCTAACAACCATCACCATGACTGACATTGCTTCTTACCATCTCACCGCCGAGGAAATTACTTCGGAAGAGAAGCAGATAAAAGCTGCGCAGGCCAATCCCAGGGATTTTGAGCCTTTATATAAAAGATATTTTCAGCGCATCGCCAATTATATTTATCACCGCGTTGAGGATAAAGAAACTGCTTTTGAATTAACCTCACAGGTTTTTTATAAAGCTTTGGAAAATC
>CAZRNW010000068.1:0-10963 GCA_964601535.1 uncultured Flavobacteriaceae bacterium | reverse complement strand
CCGCAAAAATTCCGACTCAAAAAAGACGTACGGAAGCAAAAATTCATCTTATAAATCCGATAAACCCAGCTTTGATAAAAGAGAAAGAGGCTCGGAAAGTGATAAAAAAGAAGGTTTCTCCAAAAAATTTGACCGTCCTTATAAAAAACGCGAGGATAGCGGGGAAAAAAGAAGTTTCCGTGATAAGGACAAATCTTATGGCGATGATAAAAAACCATTCCGTAAAAAGTTTGGTGAAGATAAAGGCTTTGATGAGAAAAGAAGTTACGGAGACAGGGATAAAAAACCGTTCCGTAAAAAGTTTGGTGAAGATAAAGGATTCGGTGAAAAGAAAAGTTACGGCGACAGGGATAAAAAACCTTTCCGCAAAAAGTTTGGTGAAGATAAAGGCTATGATGAAAAGAAAAGTTACGGCGACAGAGACAAAAAACCATTTTTCAAAAAACGTGATGATGACCGCGACTCACATAAACATCATGATAAAGAACATGGAGATAAAAAACCATTCTACAAAAAACATGATGATAAACACGGTCCGCACAAACATCATGACAAACATGACGGAAAAAAGCACCGCAAATTTAAACCGCACGGCAAGAAGCATGAATCAAAAACCACAGATGATTTTTTGCCGAACCCGGATGGCTTAACGCGTTTAAATAAATATTTATCAAACGCGGGGATTTGTTCACGCCGTGAAGCTGACGATTTAATAAAAGCAGGCGCAGTAAGTGTAAACGGAAAAGTGATTACTGAAATGGGTTTTAAAGTCGGCCCCGATGATAAAATAAGTTACGGCGGCGAAACTTTACGTCACCAGAAAAAAGTGTATTTAATATTAAACAAACCAAAAGATTATATAACAACAACTGATGACCCCCAGGAGCGCAGAACTGTAATGGAGTTAATTGCAGGCGCTTGTAAAGAGCGGGTTTATCCTGTAGGAAGATTAGACAGGAACACAACCGGATTATTGCTGTTCACTAACGATGGCGAACTAGCAACAAAATTAATGCATCCGAAATTCGGTATTAAAAAAGTGTACCAGGTAACCCTTGATAAAAATTTACGTACCGAAGATTATCAGCAATTAATGGAAGGTGTTGAACTGGAAGACGGTTTTATTAAACCGGATGAGTTATCGTACATCAACGGGAATAAAAAAGAATTAGGAATTGAAATTCACAGCGGGCGTAACCGTATTGTACGCCGTATTTTTGAGCACATTGGCTATGATGTTATAAAGCTCGATCGCGTTGTGTTTTCAGGTTTAACCAAAAAAGATTTACCCCGCGGAAAATGGCGTTTTTTAACGGATAAGGAAATTGGTTTTTTGAAAATGATTGGCTAAAAATTTTGTACATTTACTCTAATAATTTGTCTCTTTTATGTGTGGAATTGTAGGATACATTGGAAACAGGGAAGTTTATCCCATCTTAATTAAAGGTCTCCGCCGTCTCGAGTACCGTGGGTACGACAGCGCCGGCGTTGCCATGATCAATAAAAAAGGAAGCCTGAATGTTTTCAAACGAAAGGGTAAAGTCAGCGAATTAGAAGCTTTTGCCACCGGTGGCGATATCAGCGGAAATATAGGAATTGGTCATACCCGCTGGGCAACGCATGGTGAACCAAATGATGTGAACTCGCATCCGCACTATTCCCAAACAAAAGATTTAGTAATTATTCATAATGGCATTATTGAAAATTATGCAGCCATAAAAGAAGGATTAAAAAAACGCGGACATACTTTTATGTCTCAAACCGATACTGAAGTTTTAGTTCATTTAATAGAAGATATTCAGCAGCACGAGAAAATGAAAGTTGGTCACGCTGTTTTAGCGGCCCTCAATCAGGTTATCGGCGCTTATTCGATTGTTGTGATGGATAAAAACGATCCGGATACCCTTGTTGCTGCAAAAAAAGGAAGTCCAATGGTAATTGGGATTGGTCATGATGAATTTTTTATTGCCTCTGATGCTTCTCCCATTGTTGAGTTCACTAAAAATGTTGTTTATCTCGAAGATGAGCAAGTTGCCATTATCCGCCGCGGTGAAGAATTAAAAATCCGTAATTTAAAAGATAAAGAAATTACGCCATACGTTCAGAAATTAACAATAGAACTAGAGGCGATTGAAAAAGGCGGTTATGACCATTTCATGCTCAAAGAAATTTATGAGCAGCCGCGCTCGGTGAAAGACAGTATGCGCGGAAGATTGAATGCTGAAAAAGGTGTTGTAAAATTAGGCGGCATTGTTGAACACGAAGCAAAATTTAAAAATGCAAAACGTATTGTTTTTATTGCCTGCGGTACATCGTGGCACGCCGGTTTAGTGGGCGAATATTTATTTGAAGAATTTGCGCGCATACCTGTTGAAGTAGAATATGCTTCTGAATTCCGTTACAGAAATCCCGTTATTTATCCGGATGATATTATTATTGCCATTTCGCAAAGCGGTGAAACAGCAGATACTCTAGCGGCAATCGAATTAGCAAAATCGAAAGGCGCAACCATTGTCGGTGTTTGTAATGTGGTTGGTTCTTCTATTGCTCGCGCTACACATGCCGGGTCTTATACGCACGCAGGACCTGAAATCGGAGTAGCATCAACGAAAGCATTTACAGCCCAGGTTACTGTTTTAACTTTAATGGCCTTGCATGTAGCAAGAATAAGGGGCACCATGGCAGAAAGCCGTTTCCGTCAGATTTTATCTGAGCTCGAAGCAATTCCAACTAAAATTGAAGAAGCATTAAAACTTAATGATTTAATTAAAGAGATTGCTTTTAAACATAAAGATTCTACAAACGCCTTATATTTAGGAAGAGGATTTACTTTTCCGGTTGCACTCGAAGGCGCTTTAAAACTAAAAGAAATTTCTTACATACACGCCGAAGGTTATCCTGCAGCTGAAATGAAACATGGTCCGATTGCTTTAATTGATGAAGAAATGCCGGTGTTTGTTATTGCAACCAAAGGTGCTAACTATGAAAAAGTGGTAAGCAATATTCAGGAAGTAAAAGCGCGTAAGGGAAAAGTGATTGCTGTTGTAACTGCAGGCGATAAAGAAGTTAAAGAAATGGCTGATTATGTGATGGAAATTCCTGAAACGGATGAAGCGCTTGTGCCATTAATTTCTGTTATTCCATTACAGCTTTTATCTTATCATATTGCAGTGATGCGCGGATGTAATGTTGATCAGCCAAGAAATTTAGCGAAGAGTGTGACTGTAGAGTAGTTGGGAGTTAAGTGTTCGGACTTGGGAGAAAAATTAAATGAGGAAATTAATTGCATTAGTATTTGTTGTTTCTGCATTAGCGCTTAATGCTCAGGAAATTTCTGATCAGAGTTTTACCATAAAAGTTATCGAGAAAAATGGTGACGGAAGAGTAGAAACCATGCCTATGGATGAATTAGTTTTCAAATCCGGTTTAATCTGCGCGGAGTTCAGTAAAAAAAACGGCTTCACCCCATCTACTTGTACAGCAATTGCAGACAGTACTTCGAAAAGTGACGGAATTATGTTTTCGAGCGAAAGCTACAACGCTAAAAAACATACGCTGAAATGGAGCGGCACCATTAACGGTAACAAAATCACAGGCAAAGCCCAGCTGTATTTTTTTGGAAAGGTATCGGGCGAATACATTTTCACCGGAACAAGGAAGAAAAAATAAATTCTGTTGTCCATTTCCTTTACAAATTATTTAACACTGCCGTATCTGAATTTAGATTACCTTCGGTAAAGAACCTTTTCACAGAATAAGAAGAGTAAAAGGTGTGAATTATGTAACTTACCTCTAAAGTTATGTAATGCTTAAGGGCCCCAAACCCCGCACCTTTAAACATATGCTCCTATTAACTTGAAGATTTCTGAATTCGCACTTCTTACCTTAATCTTCTTTAAAATAATTTGAAGCTTATAAAGATATGCTAAGCAATAACCCTTTAAGATATATAAAGCCTGAATCCATGGAAAACAAGTACAAAGAAGGTGATGTAGTTTACGCCAAAGAAAATCCCGAAAAAAAATTGGTAGTGAGGCGCTATGTCGACCGGATTTATTACTGCAAGGTTCAGGATGATGCGACGGCAAAAGAGCTCGTTTACTTTGAAAGGGAATTAATTTAAAACAATTATTTGAAACTATTTATTAAATACATGGTTAGCGCCCGCTGTAAATTAGCAGTAAAAGAAGTATTGAAAAATATGGGTCTCCATTTTATTGTGGTTGATTTGGGAGAAGTTGATATTATGGAAGATATTTCGCTTGAGCAACGCGAACAAATGAAAACAGCCCTATTAATTTCGGGTTTAGAATTAATGGATGATAAAAAAGCAATGCTCATCGAAAAAATTAAAAATGTAATTGTTGAAATGGTTCATCATAGCGACGAAATGATAAAAATAAATTTTTCTAATTTTCTTAGCGAAAAACTAAATCATGATTATACCTACATGGCGAATTTGTTTTCTGAAGTACAGGGAACCACCATTGAACAATACATTATCTCCAATAAAGTTGAACGCATTAAAGAACTAATTATTTACGGGGAATTAAACATTACTGAAATTGCCTGGAAGATGAATTACAGTAGTGTAGCCCATCTTTCCAACCAATTTAAAAAAGTAACGGGACTGTCCCCTTCCCACTTTAAACAATTAAAAGATAAAAGAAGAAGTCCGATTGAGGAAATAGGAAATCATAAAATAACTTTACCGAGTACAAATGGCTAAGAAAAAAAAATCTGATGAGTTGGCGAATGCTAACAAGGAGCTGGCATTTCAGGATATAGAAAAAGAGAAGCGGGCCGCCGAATTGGTTATTGCTAATAAAGAACTTGTTTTTCAAGGGGAGGAAAAAGAAAAACGCGCCGCTGAATTAATCATAGCTAATAAAGAACTTGCCTTTCAGAATGAAGAAAAAGAAAAAAGAGCCGCCGAATTAATCATTGCCAACAAAGAACTTGTTTTTCAAAATAAAGAAAAAGAAAAAAGAGCTGAAGAACTCGTTGTTGCCAATAAAGAACTTGCCTTTCAGAATGATGAAAAAGAAAAAAGAGCTGCTGAGTTAGTCATTGCGAATTATGCGCGCGGACTTATTGAAGCCAGTCGTGACCCCTTATTTACAATTAGTCTTAGCGGAAAAATTATGGATTTAAATCTGGCATCCGTTAGAGTAACAGGATTACCTCGGGAAAAATTAATTGGCTCTGACTTTTTCGACTATTTTACAGATTCCGACAAGGCAAGAGCCGGATATGAAGAAGTGTTTGCAAAAGGATTTGTGGCAGATTATCCTTTAACCATTCGTGACCATAAGCAAACCGATGTGTTATTTAACGGTTCAGTTTATAAAGATGATAAAGGACATGTGTTGGGAGCAGTTGTGGTTGCCAGAGATATCACAGAGCAAAAACGGATTGAGAAAGAATTAATTGAAGCTAAAATTTTTGCTGAATTAGCCACTGAGATTGCAGAAGAAGCTAAAAGAAAAGCCGAAGACGCAACCCGTGTGGCCGAAGACGCGGTAAAGTCGAAGCAACAATTTTTATCAAACATGAGTCACGAAATCCGTACGCCCATGAATGCAATTATCGGATTTACAAAAGTTGTGCTTAAAACAGAATTAACTGAAAAACAAAAAGAATACTTAAATGCTATTAAAATCAGTGGCGATGCCCTAATTGTTCTGATTAATGATATTCTTGATCTCGCCAAAGTAGATGCAGGTAAAATGACATTCGAACAAGTCCCTTTTAAGATGGCCGTTTCGTTATCTGCAATGCTACATTTATTTGAAACCAAAATTCAAGAAAAAAATTTAGAGCTTATTAAAGAATATGATCCTAAAATTCCGGAGGTGCTTATTGGAGACCCGGTGAGATTACATCAGATTATTTTAAATTTAGTCAGCAATGCCGTAAAATTTACCAGCAAAGGCCAAATTATAGTACGTGTAAATTTGATAAAAGAGGATGAAGATAAGGCCGATATTGAATTCGCTGTTTCGGATACAGGTATAGGAATTCCCGAAAACAAAATAAAAAGCATTTTTGAAAATTTTCAGCAGGCTACCAGCGGAACTTCCCGCTTATACGGAGGCACTGGTTTAGGTCTTGCCATTGTAAAACAATTAGTAGAGCCACAAGGCGGAACAATTAAAGTTACAAGTAAACCTCAAGAAGGATCAACATTTAGTTTCGTCTTACCCTTTAAAAAAACTAATGTTACCGCAGCGTTAAAAAACATTTTAACTGCCCCCGAAACAGAAACAAAAAACATCAATGTTTTAGTAGTGGAAGATATCGCGCTCAATCAATTATTAATGAAAACCTTATTAGATGATTTCGGATTTGAATGCACTATAGCCTCTAATGGCAGAATAGCTGTAGAAAAATTAAAAAATAAAATTTTTGATGTTATTTTAATGGATTTGCAAATGCCCGAGATGAATGGTTTTGAGGCCACAGAATATATTCGTAAAACACTTCATCTCAACATTCCAATTATTGCCCTAACAGCTGATGTGACCACGGTTGATTTAGCAAAGTGCAAAAGCGTAGGGATGAACGATTATATTGCAAAGCCTGTTGATGAACGCTTGTTATATAGCAAAATTGTCGGTTTTGTGAAAAAGCCGATGATGACTAAAGAAACAGAAATAACAAAACTTACAGAAGCCATACATTCAAGATGTGTTGATTTAAGCATTTTAAACGGGCGCACTAAATCCAATCCGGCACTTATGATGGAAATGATCTCTCTGTATTTAGAACAAACTCCGCCATTGATAAGCATAATGAAACAAAGTTTTAAGGATAAAGACTGGAAATCGTTACATAGTGCTGTACACAAAATGATACCCTCTTTTTCAATAATGGGTATAAGCAGAGATTATGAAAACATGGCTAAAAAAGTACAGGAATTTGCAAGCGGTCACCAGCAAACAGATGAAATTTCGAACTTAATTTTAAAGCTTGAAACCGTTTGTATGCAAGCCTGTAAAGAATTAGAAGAAGAGTTTAACGCCCTAAAAAAAGCAAGTATATGAGCAATCCACAAATAAAACTTTTCTTAGTAGATGATGATGCTGTATTTTTAAAATCATTAGAGCTTGAGTTTAATCAGCATGCCAATTTTGACCTTAAAACATTTTCTACCGGAGAACTTTGTGTTAGTAATTTATCAGATAGTCCGGATGTGATTATTTTAGATTACCAGCTTGACGGTATTCAGAAAGGAGCCATGAATGGCATCGATACTTTAGACAGGATAAAGGCGTTTAACAAGGAAATACCTGTTGTCATGTTATCCTCTCAGGATAAGATTGACGTTGCGATAAACTGCATGCACCATCTCGCATTTGATTACGTTGTAAAAAGCGAAACTTCATTTGTCCGTTTGCAAAAAATAATAACTACAATTTTTAAATTCAAAAAAATGGAAAAAGAATTAAATTGGTACATGAATAAGATGTAATTGATTTTTTACAATGTGTGAATAATGTAATTTATTCTAAAAACAGTATAACACTTTTTCGCCCTTATACATAGATATTTGTTTAGTGAAAATAGTTTCACTGTTAAAACAAATAAAATGAAATTTTCAAAACTATTTATTCTAAGCATTGCAATATTTTTTCTCGGAAACATGAAAGCTCAGGTATCAGTTAATGTAAACATTGGCTCTCCTCCATTATGGGGACCGGTAGGTTATACAGAAGTTCAATATTACTATTTACCGGACGTTGAAGCTTACTACGATGTGCAAACTTCCATGTTCATTTACTATGGTGGTGGTGTTTGGATTCGCCGCGCTTATCTTCCCACGCGCTACAGATATTATGACCTGTACAGTGGGTACAAAGTTGTATTAACCGATTATCGCGGGAACGAACCGTACATTCATTTTAAAAATCATAAAGTCAAATATTACAAAGGCTATAAAGACGGAAACCAAAAAACAATTGGCGAAAAGCCGGGAAAAGGAAATAACAAATCAATTAGTCCTTCAAATAACGGTGGACAAAAAAAGTCTTCGCCGGGTAAAACTAATAGTGGGGGACAAAAAAAAGATAACGGTTCGTATAACAACGAGAAAAAAGGTGGAGGAAAAAGTAATCAAAAAGGCGGCGGTCACGGTGGTGGCGGTAAGAAAAAATAAATTATCCACTCCATAAGAAATTTAAATCGCAGGCTAAAAGGCTTGCGATTTTTTTATTCCGGTTTTTAGGGTGTGAATTATGAAACTCTTTCCGTTAGTTGTGTAATTAATTCACTTTTACTTCGCTCACCTTTGTACTGTGAAAATTTATTCACATCTGTTCCGCCACAAGCGGAAAACTAAAACCAAAAAAAATGAAAACGAAAAATGTATTGGCAACGTTTGCACTAGCAACAGTTGTATTAATTGCAGGATGTAAAAAAGAAACTCCCGCACCGGCTTCTTCAGGTACAAGTACGCCTGTTGTGATTCCCACACAAACAACAACCCAAACTTCTATTGCAATGGCCGGCGCTTCAAACCTTGCGGTTTTAGCAGGTTCGGGAATAACTAATACGGGTGCAACAATAATCACCGGCGATATGGGCTTAAGTCCGGGAACTTCGGCTGGTGGTTTCCCTCCTGGAATACTAAACGGCACACTTCACATTAATGACGTGATTGCTAATCAGGCTAAACTGGATTTAACAACGGCATATAATGAGGCAGCAGGAAGAACAAGCACAGATATTGTAACTTTAGCCGGAAATATTGGCGGACTTACTTTAACTCCTGGATTATACAAGTCTACTTCTACTCTGGCTTTATCTTCAGGTGATGTTACCTTTGATGCAAAAGGAAACGCAAGCGCGGTGTTTATTATACAAATCGCTTCTGCTTTAACGGTTACATCAGGACGGAAAGTAATTTTAGCAGGCGGTGCTTTAGCCTCGAATATTTTCTGGCAAGTAGGAAGCTCGGCAACTTTTGGAACCACTTCTTCTTTTAAAGGAACTGTGATGGCTATGCAATCTATTTCCTTTGATACCGGTGCTTCATTAACAGGAAGAGCGCTTGCCCGCAGTGGTGCAGTTACCTTGGCAGGTAACACCATTGTGAAACAATAAATCTATTCTTTCAAGATATCAGCGGGACTTTATACGGTCCCGCTTTTTTTGTGTTTATTTTTTAAGTGTGAATTATGCAAGTTATAGCAAAAGTACTGCAACAGTGACCTAAGTTTACTTACCCATCTTTGTCCCAGTGAAAATTCATTCACGAAATAAAACTAATACACAATGAAAAAACTAATACTTATGGCAGCTACGGTTGCTTTATCAATTTTTCCGGGATCAAATTTCGGACAAGCACCTAATTTAGGAAGCACAGCAGGTTTTGAGCTATTTACTTCGGTAGGTGCCGTTACAAATTCAGGAATCTCCCATGTAACAGGCCATGTTGGAACAAACAGCGGCTCAAGCACCGGATTCGGAAATGTAAATGGAGTTATGAATGATAACAATGCAGCCAGTGCTCTTGCAGCCACTGATTTGCTTACTGCTTACGGACAATTAAACGCAACAGTTTCTACTTTTTTTCCTGCTCCTTTATTAGGTAACGGACAAATTTTGATTCCGGGTGTTTATTCTGTTTCCGGTGCTGCTACTTTGAATTTAGACCTTATCTTAAACGGACAAGGAAATCCAAATGCGGTTTTCATTATTAAAATTTCAGGTCCACTATCAACAAATCCGGGATCTAAAGTAAAATTAATTAATAGTGCAATGGCATGTAATGTGTTTTGGAAAATTGAAGGTCTGGTTAGCATGGCTGCTGGAACTTCAATGAAAGGAACTGTAATTGCCAATAATGCTGCAATTAATATGAATGCAGGCGATACGCTTGAAGGGCGCGCTTTATCAATCAATGGTGCAGTTACTGTTGATGGTGTAATGGCTTACACGCCCATCGGTTGCGGAAGTCCGACTTTAACCGGACCGGCTGCACCTAATTTAGCTTCAACAGCATGTTATGGAATTTTTACAGCAAGCGGACCGCTTACAAACACAGGAATAACTTTTGTAACAGGTGATGTTGGAACAAACGTGGGATTATGCACGGGTTTTAATACTTTAAACGTTACGGGTGTAGTTCATCCAATCCCTGATGGCTCAACAGCTGCTGCTGCGGCAGATCTTGGAAATGTTTATACTTACCTTAACACTTTACCCTATGATATTGAATTATTATACCCGGCTCAATTCGGAAATAATTTAGTGCTTACGCCGCATACTTATATTATGAACGCCGCTACCAGCTTAACAGATACGCTTTACCTTAATGGATTAGGAAATGCAAATGCAGTATTTGTTATTAAAATTAACGGTGCTTTGTCAACAAGCACATACGCTAAAGTTATTTTAACCAACGGCACACAATCAAAAAATATTTTTTGGCTGGTGAATGGCGCTGTTAACATTAATAATTACTCGGTCTTTAAAGGCACAATTGTTGCTAACAATGGCGCCGTTAGTTTAAACACAGGCGTTATGTTAGACGGACGAGCTTTTACAACAACAGGAACATTTCTTACCGACGCCATAAATGCTGTTATGCCAGCCGGTTGTTTAGGCATGAGTATTAATGAAGGTAATAATACTGCTAATTCGCTTACAATTTATCCAAACCCGTTTTCAGATCAATTAGATATCGTTATAAATAGCGCTTCATCCCTTAATAATGCGGATTTGATTCTTTACAATGTTTTAGGAGAAGTCGTAACGATTCAATCTGTTTCTAAGAAAGTGACAAGAATTAATACTGAAAAACTACCGTCAGGAATTTATTTCTACAAATTGATGGCTAATGATAAAACCATACAATCAGGCCGCTTAATTTCGCAGCAATAACCAATTAAATACTACAAAGCCCTCTGCTTGTTTAAGCAGGGGGTTTTTTAATAAAGTGTGAATGATGTAAGTAATT
>CAZRNW010000067.1:0-11037 GCA_964601535.1 uncultured Flavobacteriaceae bacterium | reverse complement strand
ATGGAGGTGATGTAAACGATAGTCGTTTTGGTGTACGTATGAGAGGAGAAGGGCAGATGGCGCAAAGCATTAAACAGTTATTTAATCTATCGCGTTTGCGTTTTATGGGAAATAAAAATGAGTTTGAGTTTAATGCGAATGATTTTAATTATAAAGCAGGAGATGCTCAGTTGAGTTTATTTTAACTTATTTTTCAAATTGGAAATGAGAGTAATCGAGAAGGACCGTTTTTAAAAAAAGCTCATCTGTTAAAGTGGAAGTAAGCCCCATTTTTGTTTTAACCTTTATTGCCAGAGGTTTTAAAACCTCTGGTTTATCGTTATTAACCGAGTAATCCATAACTTCTTTGATAATTGCAATATCCTTATCAGATAAAACCTCCACCTGCTGGAAAACAATTTTGTAATTTTCAATTTGTTTAAAAAGTATGGTATCATTTAAATTAACTTTATTTTCAAGTTTAATAACGGTAGTGCCTGCGGCCATATCTCCTAACCTTTGACTTTTTTCTGATACAACAATGCTAATTAATCCTACCAAGCCGTTAACAAGGGAAATATCAATGATGCGGAATAATGACCTTAAAATATAAGAACTTAAACCGGCTTGTGAACCATCGAGTTTAACCACTTTAATTCCAACCACTTTTTTTCCAAGACTTTGACCGTTTAAAAAGGTCTCGAATAAAAAATGGTATAAAAAAACAGGGATTAGGAAAATAAGTAAAACAGTAATTGCAAAATAATTACCCCCTTGAATATCCGTAAAACTAATATTTAAAGCGTTCATAAAAAGCAAAAGGGCCAACAGATAAACCGCAACAAAAATTCCATCAAGCAAAGTGGCTAGAATCCTGTAACCTACGCCTGCGGGTACATATTCCAGATCTACATTTTGAGTAGTAGATATTTTAATGTTTTCCATTTAAACAAAAATGCTAAATTTATACCTAATAAAAAACCTTTGTGAAGGAAATCACTTTTTTAAAACAGAACGAAAAGAAATGGCGGTTGTTTGAGGAAGCATTGTCTAAGGACAATGAATTGCATCCTGCAAGGCTAACTGAAATATTCTTAGAGCTGACTGACGACTATTCATATTCTAAATCTAACTATCCGGAAGCTAAAACAACGTCTTATTTAAATAACCTTACGTCGCTTGTTCACCAGAAAGTCTATAAAAACAAAAAGGAAAGTAATAAACGGATTTGGCAGTTTTGGAAGACTGAACTTCCAGCTTTGTTTAGTAGGTATCATAAAATGTTGCTGCTTTCATTTGTAGTTTCTTTTATCGGCGTTTTATTAGGGGTGGTTTCTCAGTTAACGGATGATTCATTTGTTCGGTTGATTCTAGGTGATGAATATGTAAACGAAACAATTGAGCGGATTAAGAGGGGCAACCCTTTAGGAATTTATGGGGAAGGTCCTGGATTTTATTATTTTTTTATGATTACCATTAATAATGTCAGAGTATCATTTTTGGTATTGGCTATGGGGATGTTGTTTTCTTTTGGAACAGGTTTTTACATATTGTACAATACGATCATGTTAGGTAGTTTCTTTACTTTATTTTATCAGTATAACGTTTTAAATAAAGCCTTAAAAGTTGTCTGGATACACGGCACCTTGGAAATATCAGCTATTATTATTGCGGGCGCTGCTGGTTTCGTATTGGGAAATAGCTTTATGTTTCCAGGCGGTTTTAAACGGACAGACTCATTCAAAGCAGGAGCAAAAGACGCTATTAAGATTGTGGTGGGTCTGGTTCCGATTTTTGTTTGTGCCGGATTTCTTGAAAGTTTCATAACACGCTATACTGAGATGCCATTGTGGTTAAGTTTTTCTATAATTTTTGGATCACTTGGCTTTATTATATGGTATTTTATTTATCTTCCTATTAAATTTAAAATAAATAATTATGCAGCAAAAAATTATTTTTAATAAGGAGCGTGATTTCAGCGCTTTGTTTGGTGATTCAATGTTGTTTTTAAAACAAAATTTCAAATCGTTTTTCGGAGCTATTTTATTAATTGCAGGGCCTTTTTTATTAATTAGCGGGGTTGCATTGGGTTATATGCAATCAAGCATTGCACAATTGCAGCAAATGCTTAGCCCTAATAATTTCGATTACGTCAGTTTTTTCATTATGATTTTAGTTGTCATTTTGTGCAGCCTTATGGGAATAGCAGTTATGTATTCAGTCGTATTTAGTTATTTAACCTTGTATAATAACGCAGAGCCAGGTGAGCAAATTACAGTAAGCGATGTTGGTAAGAAGGTGTTAAAGAATATTTGGCGGTTAATAGGGTCATTTATAACGTTCATAATTGTTATGACCGTGGTATCTGGATGCTTGGCTTTAATTCTTTACGGTATAAGCTCATTACTGGGTGGTATTGGTATAGGTATATTAGTGGTATTAGGAATGTTAGCACTTATATTTATTTACGGGCCGGTTTTCGGATATATTTTTCACGCAGCTTTTTTTGTAGTTGTTCGTGATGAAGAATTTATTTTTTCAGCCTTTCGTAAAGTAAATAAATACTTAAAAGGAAATTTTTGGTGGACCTGGTTGATTGTTGTTGTAGCCTCAGTTGGTTTATATATTGTTAACTTAATGTTCAGTTTACCAGCGACTATTTATGGAATGTCGGGTACACTTTCACGTTTAAATCATATGAATGATACTTCGACTAATTCGCTCACCTTAATTATACTCTACACCATTTCAATGTTTTTTTCACACTTTACATCTTCAATTCTGCTGGTTATTTGCGCTTATAATTTTACAAGTCACGAAGAAAAAAGTGAAGGAGCCGGATTGTTCTCAAAAATCGACGAAATAAAATAATATTCTGGAGTACCGTTTATCATATTTAATTAAGCGTTTCATCTTTATATTAATTATTTGCCAATTTCATGTTTTCGGCAAACAAATTGTAAAATATGATACGCTAAAGACTGTAAGTGAGGCACCAAGTCCTGCAAAGGAAAAAAAAATATTCTCTGATCCTGATCTAATTTATGTAAAGGAAGAGTCAAAGGATCTTGGCTGGTTTGATAGGTTTACAGAATGGTTTTCAGAAAAATTGTTTGGCAAAACAGATCTGAGTAACAGAGCCAATATCTACGACATAATTAGTTGGGTAGTGGTAATTGCAGGATTCATCATCATTGTTTTTGTATTACTAAAAAGTGATTTTATTGGCATCTTAAAAGGAAAACCGAAAGAAGTGATATTTAATTTTGGCGATATAGAAGATATAAAAAGCATTGATTTCGAATCTAGAATAAAAACAGCGGTTGCCGGTAATGACTTACGTTTAGCTATTCGATGGTACTACTTAAAACAACTTAATGTTTTAAACACTAAATCCTTTATAAGCTGGCAATCGTTTAAAACAAATATTGATTACGCAAAAGAGTTAAAACAGTTGCCATTTGTTAATGATTTTAAAGCTATAAGTAAAATTTATGATTACGTATGGTATGGGCAATACAATGTCGTAAAAGAAAATTATGTGGAGCTTGAGAAAAAATTTAAGGAATTTGAAAACAAAATTAATTAATGTTTAAAGGCAACCGTAAATATTTTTGGGTATTAGGTATCGTGTTTATCCTTATTGTAGTATTACAATTTTTAACTCCTAAACCTGTAAATTGGGTGAGAACATACATGAAAAAAGATAAAATACCCTTTGGTTGCTATGCAATTTATAATCTTATAGAGAATTTTTATGCACAAACAGTAGAATTGAACAAACAAACGCTTTACTATTTAACGAGTAAGAATAATGAAGGGAAAACGACATTGATTATGGTTAATGATAAAATAAACCTGTCAAAACTTGAAACCGAAAATCTTATGCGCTTTGTGTCTGAAGGAAATAAAGCTCTAATTTCAGCGAACAATTTTTTGGGTCATTTAAAAGACACCTTTAATATTCAGCAAGATTACAATTGGGAGATGCAACAGGGTATTTCATTTGATTCATTGATGAAAAAGCCGCTTTTTACGGTAAAATTTATTAATCCTGAAAGTAGTGTAGAACAAAAGTACACTTATTCAAAAGCTACTATCGAATCCTGGTTTTCATCATTTGATACCAGTGCTTTTAAAATTGTTTCTATTGATGAATTTAACCACCCTGTGCTGTTAAGCCGTAAGATACAAAAAGGCACCCTTTACTTAAGTTCTTTGCCTGATGTTTTTTCTAATCTGGTAGTTGTTAAGGATCCAAACAGGAATTATGTTTATACATTACTCAGCTTAGTAAAGAACGATAAAATAATATGGGACGAGTACTATAAAAGCAGTAATATGCAGAATACAAGTATTCTTAAGTTTATATTTGATAATGATTCACTTTACCGGGGCTATTGCGTTTTGTTACTTAGTCTTGTTTTTTTTATGACTTTCGCTATTAAGAGAAAAACGAGACCTGTTCCGGTTATTGCTCCTCTTCAGAATTCTACGCTTCAATTTGTTGATGTGGTTGGCAATGTTTATTTTAACAGTAATAATCATCTGTATATTGCCATCGAAAGAATAAATTATTTTTACTTTGAGATTAGGACAAAATTCCATATTAATACAATTGGAATCAGCAATGATTTTTACAAATCACTCGCTCAGCTTTCAGGTTTAACCGAGGAAGAAATAAAGAATCTTTTCTCATACTGTGAAAATTTAAAAAAAGCGCCTTCGTTAAGTGAGGAAGATTTAATGGAGTTAAATGAAAGAATAAATATTTTTAAACAAAAAAGTAAGCAATAATGGAAAACTTCACATCCAGAGTTAATTTAGACCTTCTCACTGAAAAAGTCGGAGCCATAAAGAAAGAATTAGCTAAATATCTTATTGGTCAGACCGACATGGTTGAGCATTTGATTATTGCCCTGCTATCAGATGGCCATGTTTTAATTGAAGGTGTTCCTGGGGTTGCTAAAACCCTCACATCAAAACTAATTGCTAAAACCATTAATGTGGCATTTAAGAGGATCCAATTTACTCCGGATCTGATGCCAAGTGATATAACCGGAACATTGGTTTATAATTCAAAAGCTAACGAGTTTGAATTCAAGTAAGGGCCTCTTTTTGCAAACATTTTATTGGCCGATGAAATTAACCGAGCTCCGGCTAAAACTCAAGCCGCTTTGTTTGAAGCCATGGAGGAAAAACAAGTAACGGTCGACGGACATACGTATCCCCTGGAAAAACCTTTTATGGTTGTGGCTACACAAAATCCTATTGAACACGAAGGCACTTACAGATTACCCGAGGCCCAATTGGATCGTTTTATTTTTAAATTGGTGGTCAATTATCCGAATGTGGAAGATGAAGCAGCTATTTTATTAAATATTCACAAGAATGGAACTGCACTTGATATTTCTAAAGTTAATGCCGTTTTAAGTAGGGAAGAGGTAACGGCTCTGCGCAAAACCGTAACAACGATTATAATTGATGAAAATCTTATGAAATACATTGCTCAAATTGTATCATCAACGCGACAGAACCCATCTTTATATTTAGGCGCATCTCCACGGGCTTCAATAGCAATAATGAATGCAGCGAAAGCATGTGCATGTATTAATGGAAGAGATTTTGTAAGTCCGGATGATATAAAACACGTTATAAAGCCTGTATTACGGCACCGCATTGTCTTAACGCCCGAAAAAGAAATGGAAGGCGTTACTGAAGATGCCGTAATCCAGCAATTGACGGATAAAATAGAAATTCCAAGATAGATTTTGAAGCGGTTAAAAAACATATTGGCTGCAGTCTTTTTCACAAAGAAATCCTACGTTTTAATGGGCCTTTGTGTTATGTTATATGTTTTTGGTTACAATTTCCCTGTCCTTTACACTGTTGCACAAATAGTTTTATGTATTACCTTATTTGTAATTTTGATCGATCTGCTCTTATTATTTGCCAATCGCTCGGGTATTAATGCAGAAAGGCTTGCTTTCTATAAACTCTCGAATGGAGACAACAATGAAATTATTGTAACGATAGATAATAATTATTCCTTTTTAATAGATGCAGAAATTATGGATGAAGTTCCATACCAATTTCAAATGCAAGATTTTAGAAGGAAAAAGAAAATAGAAGCAGGGCGTAAATATAAATTTACTTATACATTAAGACCAACTTCAAGAGGGGAGTATAATTTTGGGAATATTAATGTTCTGGTTGGAACACGATTATCGTTAGCACGGCGTAAATTCTCAATTGCAGCAGAGCAGATGTTGCCATGCTATCCTTCATTCTTAAAACTGAAGCAATTCGAGCTAATGGCAATAAGTGACCGTCTTACAGACCTGGGTATAAAAAAATTAAGGAGGATAGGAAACAGTACTGAATTCGATCACATCAAGGAATATGTGATTGGAAATGATGTTAGAACCATTAATTGGAAAGCCACTGCCAGGAAAAATCAACTAATGGTAAACCACTTTCGTGATGAAAGAGCACAGCATGTTTATTCTGTTATTGATATGGGTAGAGCAATGAAAATGCCTTTCGAAGGTTTAAGTTTATTGGATTATGCAATTAACTCTTCGCTTGTATTAAGTCATATAAACTATGTAAAACACGATAAACCGGGTTTAATCGGTTTTTCAAACCATCTTAATTTCGCAGTAGCAGCAGAACGAAAGGGAAATCAATTATTCAAAATACAGGAAGCATTATATAACGCAGAAACAAATTACGCAGAAACTAATTATGAAACTCTTTTAACGCACGTTAAAGCTAAAATAACACAAAGAAGTCTATTGTTACTATACACAAATTTTGAAACATTAAGAGGGTTAAATCGCCAATTGAAATACCTTCGCCAGCTTGCTAAAAATCATTTGCTGGTAGTCATTATTTTCAAGAATACCGAATTAGAAACTTTGTTGAAGAAAAAAGCTGCAACTACATATGAAATGTACCAGCAAACGATTGCAAGTAAATTTGACTATGAAAAATGCCAGGTAAGTGTTGAACTAAAGCGTTTTGGTATACAATGTGTTTATACCGAACCATCAAACCTAACAGTAAACACTTTAAACAAGTATATTGAATTAAAAGCAAGGGGATTAATTTAATGCGCTACCATTCTAAGCTTCCCATTTCTTATTCAAATTAATGATTTTTCCATCAAGCATTTCTATGGTGCGATCAGAAGCTTTTGCAAAATCATTATCGTGTGTTACTGCAACTATGGTTTGATTGTGTTCCACAGTTAGCTGTTTAAAAATTTCAAATACTATTTGCGTGTTTTTACTGTCGAGATTCCCTGTTGGCTCATCACCCATAATTATTTTCGGGTCGTTAACCAAGGCCCGTGCAATGGCAACGCGTTGTTGTTGTCCGCCCGATAATTTGGAGGCGGGCTTCAGCGCCAAATCTTTTAATCCGAGAATATCTAATTTGTTATAAGCGCGGTGTTCAACTTCTTCACGGGTGTATTTTCCTAATTTAAGCGCCGGAATCATCACATTTCTTAAACAGCTGAATTCAGGTAACAAATAATGAAACTGAAACACGAAACCAATTTTTTCATTTCTTACTTCAGCCAGTCGATCAGTTGATTTACCCGTAAGTTTTTCTCCGTCAATTATTAAATCACCTTCATAATCTGTATCCATTGTTGATAGAATATAAAGCAAAGTGGATTTTCCGCAACCTGATTTCCCTACGAGTGACAAAAATTCACCATGCTTCACATCAAAAGTAATTCCATCAAGTACTTTAAATTTTACAGGATCGTAAAAATACTTGCCGATGTTATTTGTTTGAAGTACTAATCCGTTTTCCATTATTTCCTGAATATTTCTACGGGATCAACTTTCGCTGCATTGCGTGCCGGAATAAATCCTGCTGCAGTTGTAACGAACATTCCGATAAATGCACCAATACCCATAACAGTAGGTTCAAAGCGTATCGGGAAAAATCCGATATCACCGCCAACATAAACCTTGCTCACCAGATTAACAATAATAGTAGCAAGTCCTAATCCAATGCAGGTTCCGAAGAATCCCATGATGAGCGCTTCCGAGACAAATATTTTCACAACATCTTTCCCTGAGAAGCCGGTCGCTTTCAAAATCGCGATGTCGTTTAGTTTTTGCATAATGGTCATGTTTAAAATATTGTAAATTCCAAAAGCGGCTACTAATAGTATTGCTCCTGAAATGGAACGCATCATTACAGACCTGGTTTTACTCGCCGCAACAAATGTTTCATTGGCTTCTTTCCATTCTTCTACTTTATACCCGCTTATTTTTTCGAATAATGGCTTGTATGCAACTACTTTGTCGGGGTCTTTTATATTGATATAAATATCAGTAACGAAGTTTGGACCTTCACGTAACAATTGTTGTGCGGAAGAAAGATTCATGTAAGACTTTGTTTTGTCGGCAATAGAGTTACTCGTTGAAAATATCCCTACCACTTTCATAACTTTGCTTGCTCCAAGAGATGAAATAACAGTAAGATTGTCATTTAAATGGAGATTTAATTTTTCAGCTATTCCTACGCCGATTAAAATTCCGTTGGTAACGCTTTCTAAATTTTGCGCTTTACCTTCTACCATGGTGGAAGTGATATCGAACATAGCATCCGCTTCTTTTATATTAGCACCGGAAGCGATGCCGTTCATTTGTGTTTTACCGCTGGTATAAAATAAATTTACGGTCACCCATTGTGCTGCCGCAACAACATCCTGTTGATGTTTCATTTCATTAACCAGCGCTTGTGGATTCAATAAATTTTTAGTTTTATTCAGGAATTTTGGGTTAACGACGATATTGAGCGTTGAAGAATCTTTTTTAGGAACCAGTGATTTACTTATTTCATCGTCTTTATAAATGCGCATATGAGGCATCGAACGGAAAATCTGATCATCGAAAAAACGGTTAAATCCTAAAATAAGTGAATTAAGGAATACAAAAGCAGTAATACCAACCGTTACGCCCAATGAAGCAACAAGGGTTTGCTTTTTACGTGACAGAATGTGCGTTAAAGCTATTTCGGTATTTACGCCTTTAATCATTTTACTTTATCGTTTATGATGGTGGTGTTTTCATCCAGTCCGCTTAATACCTCAACCCATTCGCCCGAAATAAATCCCGGCTTTATGGTTACATCGCCTTTTTCTTTTGTTTTTACAACATTACCATAACCTAAATACGTTTTGGGAATCACAAGCGCATTTTTTTTATTGGCAATAATAATATTAGCTTGTAATTGCGTTCCTGCAATATTGAAATCAATTTTTTCGGTAAACTTCGCTTTGCAAATGAAGGATTGTGAAAACTCATCGAAGGATGGAATAATCTCGCTGATTTCGGCTTTGTAAGTTTTTTCTTTTTCTACATTTAACTCTACTACTGTTTTCTGACCTAATTTTATTTTTGAGATATTATTTTCGTCGATGTTTAGTTTTGCATAAAGCGCTCCGGAGTTTCCTATGACTGCAATTACTTCACCGCGGCGGACATAATCGCCAACGTCTTTTACTTTTTTGTAGACCTTTCCTGCTAAAACAGCTTTCACCTGGTTATTATCATTGGAAACGCTGCTCACATCGCGTTGTGATTTTTGAATGATGAGTTGCTGTTCAGTTTGTTGTTTCAGTAATTTAAAATTCTGACCCGCATTCATAAAATTAGTTTTTGAATTTTCATAAGCGAGTTTCATATTTTCCAGTTCAAGTTTTGAAACACTGTTCGATTGAAATAGTTTTTGGTAGCGGGTATATTGCAATGAATCCTGTTCAAACTTCTCTTTAAGTAATTGTAAACTAGCCTGAGCCTGTTTTAAAGTGGGGCCTTCTGTACTTGCATTCTGGGCAGCAATGCCTGTAAGATTTTCTGAACTGGAAGCTGTGATTGCATTTGTTTTGTTATCTATAACAGCCAGAATTTGTCCTGCTTTTACTTCATCACCATTATTAAATCTTAATTCAATAATGTAACCTTCTGTTTGCGAAATGATATTGTGTTTATTTTCAGGCTCCAGTGTTCCTGAGGCAAATACGGTTTCAGTTACATCTTTCCGTTCCGGCTTCGATTCGATTGTTTTTTTACCGCAACCGATAAACAAACCCGAAAGCAAGATGGGCACTATAAAATTTCTAGTTTTCATTTTAATGAATTGTTGATTGTAATTTTGGATTTATTGTAAAGTGCAGATGATAAAGCTCCCGCCATATTTAGTCTGGCATTCAGCATATCATTAAAAGCAATTAATAAATTGTCGGTCGGCAATACGCCTTCTTTATATTGATTTAAACTTTTCTGATAATTGTTGTTCTTTAAATCAAAAACCTGTTTAGCTGTTGCGTAGCCCGATAAATATTTTTCATAATCTAATTCAAGATTCCGGTTACTGAGTTCAGTTTGAAGTTCAGAATGAGTGGCACTGAGTTTTGCAATGCGTGAATTAATTTTTGTACTATAAGTTTGGGATAATTTAGTGGCATCAGGAGGAAAAGGAACGGTGATGCGCAAACCAATATAATTGGAATTGATCCATGGACTATTATCAAAAAAGCCCGTATTGCTATTTTGTTGCCATCCTTGATAATAGACAAGTGATAAAACAGGCAGCATCGACAAACGGTTGGCGCGAAGTTCATTCTTAGCCAATGAACTTTGCAAGTTATTATAACGGCTATTCAGGTTGGAAACAGATTTTACGTTTGTTTCTTCTAAACTGAGAGTTGAATTATCCTGAAGTGTTATTTGAGAACCTGCTGAAATATCGCACAGAATTTTTAAGGTGTTTAGTTGTTGTTGATGAAGTGATTTAAGTTGAACGAGTTTATCTTTTACATTTAAATAATTAACGGTTGTGTTATTTACGTCCTGTTCCCTTATTAAACCCAGGCTAAATTTATTTTTTGCAATTGCAACAATAGAATCGGAAGCGGCCAGACTCTTTTCGATGGTTAAAATTTGTTCCTGTAAAGCAATCACATTATAATAAGCGGCCGAAATGTTTTCAAAAAGGGTTTTCTTGTTGAGCAAATTATTGACTTCGGTC
>CAZRNW010000066.1:0-11038 GCA_964601535.1 uncultured Flavobacteriaceae bacterium | reverse complement strand
AACAAACATGGGATTATTATTCTATGTTAACTGACTACCCTTCAACAAAAACCCAGCCTCTCTTTAGTATTTTAGTTACGACAATTGCAGTAACTTCCCCTACAAATGTTACTCAAACTTCAACAGTGGTATTGATAAATAAAGATTACCAATATGTAGGTATTACTGAAAACTCATCGGAAGTTGCTGAACTTAACATGTTCCCAAATCCGGCGAACGATAATTTTAATTTGATTTTTGTAAACGAAAATGCAGCTAATGTTAATATCGAAATCACAAACATTATCGGACAAACAGTGAAAATGCAGGATGTACCTTCTACTAAGGGTGTAGTGAGTCATTCATTTGATGTTGCAGAACTTAATTCCGGAATTTATTTCGTAAAAGTAAATGTCGGTGATAAGTCTTCAGTAAGGAAATTAACTATACAATAATTAATAAAAACAATAATAATTAAGCTATGAAAAAAATCTACTCTTTAATTGCAGCTGCTATTTGCTTTAGCAGTATAAATGCTCAAACTTTAACCCAAGCTAACCATGCTCCGGTTGTTGGAGATATGTTTCAAACTATTAACTGTACTACTGTAGGTGCAAATCCGGGCGGAAATGGTGCAGGACAAACCTGGAACTTTTCTTCATTAACGGTTCTTACAACTACTACAACTAACAATGGTGTAACTGTAGCATCTACCGGAAGTGCTTCTACTTATCCTTCTGCCAATGTTGCATTATCGATTGGTACAGGTACTAATTCATTTTATTCTTCGAGCGCTTCAAGTTTATTATATTGGGGTGGTGATATTAAGGTGGGCGGACAAAACATCATTATGGCGTATTCTAGCCCCGCACCTTATGCTGTTTATCCAATGACGTTGGGAACAACAACCTCATCAAATGTTGTAGGAACAAACACTTCTATAGCCGGTGCCGGAACTTTTACAGGAACCAGCAGTGTTACCGGAGCCGGAACAGGAATGTTAATGTTACCGGGTGGTTATAATTTTTCTAATGTGCTTAAAGTAACAACTTCTACAGTAATGTCCTTCACTTTATCTTTTGGCACAGGAACATATAGTCAAAATAAGTACGATTATTATGCTCCATCAACTAAATATCCAATGTTAACTATCACAAATGAAACGATTACTTCACTTGCCGGTCCAACAACTGAAACTGTTGTATTAATCAACGGTAATTATACTTTGGGAATGAAGGAATCCGCTTCTGAACAATTAAGCAATGTTATTGTTTACCCGAATCCGGCAAAGGATAATATCAACATCAATTTCAATAACGAAAATGCAGAAAATGCATCTTACGAAATTGTAAATGTACTCGGACAAACTGTACGCACTCAAAACATTCCAGTTGTAAAAGGTGAAACACTTTACAATATTAATTTAAATGGTTTTGAAAGCGGAATTTATTTTGTGAAATTGAATGTGGGCATTAAATCCTCTATTACTAAGATCACTGTCCAATAAATAATTGACACAGTCATGCTGCCGCTGAAAGCGTAAGCAGCATCTCAAAAAAGCCGTTCAAGCATCACTGTCATGCTGACCGCTGAAAGCGTAAGCAGCATCTCAAAAAAGCCGTTCAAAATGAACGGCTTTTTTGGCTCATTTCAGAGCTAGTTTCAGTCATTCATAAGCATTTTTAGCACTATTTATTACCTCTTCAGCAAAATAAAAGGTAAATTTGTACGTTAAACAAATGTATCTCAATCAATTGAGGGTCTTTTTAGCCATATTAGTTTTAAGCATCACCACTTTCTGCAAATCGCAGGTTGTTGGTCCGCCTAGTTTTCGTTGTATCGCTTGTAACACTGGCGGAGATTTAACGCTTACCTGGATTGCACCGGCTGACCCTTCAAGTAAATTTGTTAGTTACCAGATATACAAAGCCAATGTTTTCATTGGCCCTTGGACACCAATTGCGACAGTAAATACTTACACTATTACTTCTTATACTGATGTAGGTGCAGGGGGAAATTTAGCAAGTAAATATTATTTTATTAAAACAATTTATTCTACCGGAACCGGAACTGCCATTTCAGGTTCATCTGATACTTTGCGTTCTTTATTTCTGACTCTTGGTAACCCCGGCGACGGTATTGCTTATTTGAACTATAATAATTTACATCAGCCAAAACTCAGCACATCAGCAACGCAATTCAAAATTTACAGAGAGAACCCTCCAACCTGGAGTCAAATAAAAAGCACTTCAGCTCTAAGTTACAAAGACACGATTTCGATTTGCAATGTAAATTATAATTATCAGATCCAGTTAACTGACGCGAGTGGTTGTGTTTCTACATCCAATGTTCCGGGGAGTATATTTCAGGATCAATTACCTCCAAATGTAGCACAGCTGGATTCTGTAAGCGTTACATCAACCGGACAAAGTGTTTTAGGATGGAATCCTTCCACCTCGGCGGATTGTTTTGGCTATGTGATTTATCAGTTTATTGCAGGAACCTGGCAGTCAATCGATACTATTTACGGAATTAATAACAGTATTTATTCTTACTCTTCAACCGCTGCAAATGGTTCAAGTATCAATTATTGCATTGCTTCAATTGACAGCTGCGGAAATGTGAGCGCACTAGGTTCTGCTCATAATACAATGTTTTTAAAAACAAAATACAATGTCTGTTCGCGATCAACGGAATTGAAGTGGAATCCTTACAAAAATTTGCCATTGGGTGTTTCGCATTATAAAGTTTATTGTTCAACCAATGCGGGGCCTTATTTGTATTTAGCCCAAACTACCGATTCAACGTATACACACACCGGTTTAACTCCCGGTAAAACGTATTGCTATATGGTTAGAGTGGTGAGTACATTCGGAACTTATACTTCCAGTTCTAACCGTACATGTTTAATCGCAACAGCACCGCCTGCGAGTTCATATGTGTATTTGAAGTCAGCAAGTGTTGATATAGATCAAACAGTTACCATCACATTGTATTGTGATACACTGGTTCCCTGCAAAGGCTTCCAGTTGTACAAAGCTGAAGATGCCTCCGGAAATTTTAATGCGCTTGGCTTTGTAAATTATACGGGAGTCAGAACATTAACTTTTAATGATGCGGATGTAACTGTATCAGGTAAAAATTATTATTACAAAGCTGAGGTAATTGACAGCTGCGGAAACCCGAGATACACTAGTAATGTCGGAAAAACAGTTGTGCTGAAAGTAAAAAATAATAACGATAAAATATTTGAAAATAATTTAACCTGGGATGATTATTATACTTACAACGGTGGAGTTGCCGGTTATTATATTTACCGAATTGTGAACGAAGTACCGGATCCGAATCCTGTTACGTTTGCACCTTTTGGTATGACAACCTATACGGATAATGTAGAAGACATCGTGAAAGAAAGCGGTAAAGTTGGTTATTATGTAACCGCTGTTGAAGGTTTCGGAAATACTTATGGCTTGATTGGCGCATCAAATTCTAATAAAGCGGATGCTTATGTGGAAGCGAAAGTTTTTGTACCAGGTGCATTTGCCCCGAAAGGCGTTAACCGCATTTGGAAACCTGAAGCCCAGTTCATAGAAAAAAAATATTACCATGTAATTGTATTTAACCGCTGGGGCTAAAAAGTGTGGGAAACCACAGATGATATGGAGGGATGGGATGGCTCAGGTTACGAAGATAATACCTACGTTTATCTCCTTCAATACAAAAACGCCCGCGGCGAATTCATCGAAATGAAAGGCACCGTTACGATGGTGCGTTAATTTTAAACATCCTTTTCGTTTATAAGTATCTTTTTTAGTTTTATTTCATTACTAATGTAGAGGTAATTTTGCTTTGATGCGTGTGCTTTACATTATATGGATCCTCCTTATCCAGCTTTCTGTTTTTTCTCAGACCAAGAAACAGGAACAAATCACACGCGTACTCTTTGTTTTTGATGCGAGCCGCAGTATGATAAACAATCACGGAAATATTTCGCGCATGGAGGGCGCCAAAAAATTATTTTATAAATTCATCGATAGTTTATCGGTTTACAAAAACATGCAGTTCGCCTTACGCATGTACGGACATACTGTAAAATATCCGCCCGGCGATTGTGGTGATTCTAAACTCATAGTTCCGTTCGGAAAAAACAATATAACTGTCATCAAACAAAAAGTAAGCGAAGCTTCTCCGACAGGAATTACACCAATTGAACATTCCATCACTCAAGCGGCTAATGATTTCCCGGACAATAAAGCGGTGAACATGATTATTTTAATTACAGATGGAATTGAAGAATGCGGTGGTGATCCCTGCAAAGCGCGGCAAAAACTGATTGAGAAAGGTATTGTATTTAAACCTTTTATTATTGGCATTGGCTTAACGGTTGAACAAATAAAAACTTTTGAATGCGTAGGTACATATTTCGATTATGATGCTAACAATACTTTTACGGATATTTCCCAAATCATCATCAAACAAAAATTAAACAAAACGAGCGCACAAGTGAATTTGCTTGATATCAACTCTAAACCAAACGAGACAAATGTGAACATGACCTTTTACGATGTGAAAAAAGCCCAATACGTCTATAACTACATTCACACCTTGAATTATCAGAACAATCCCGACACGCTTTACATTGATGATTATCCCACTTACAAAGTTGTCGCGCATACAATTCCTCCCTCGGAAAGCAAAGAAGTGAAACTAACGGTTGGCAAGCATACCATTATTCCCATTGACGCACCGCAGGGCTTTTTGCAAATTAACCGCGCTATGGGTGTTTATAACTACAATGAAAAAGTAAAATGCATCATCCGGAAAAAATCGGATATGCAAACTTTAAACGTTCAGATGCTCAATACCACTGAAAAATATATTGTCGGCAATTACGATTTGGAAATTCTCACTTTACCGCGCACTTATATTTCCGAGAACACAATTGAGCAATCGAAAACAAAAACGGTTGAGGTGGCGAGTGCGGGAATGCTAACGGTTAAATGTCTGGAAGCCGGTGACGGAAGCATTTTGCTGGAGAAAGAAGGGAAACTTGAATGGGTTTGCAATCTGGGGGTATCCACCCAACAAATTTTTTATTTACAGCCCGGCAATTACAGGGTGGAGTGGCGCTCGAAAAGTTTAAAAGGCAGTATTTATACCATCGAAAAAAAATTCAACATCCGGTCCGACCAGCAAACTAATATTGAGCTTTATAAATAAAGTTTTTGCTCTAAAACTTCAATAAAATATTGAAATCTAAGTTAAATTTTCTATCTTTAACTAGGCTACAATCATGAAGAAGTACATCGGTATTTTAATAATTAATTTAATTTTTTGCTCGGCTGTTTTTTCGCAATTGGAAAAGGAAGGTCCTGAACATCAAAAAGGCCGGGCAGAGTACTTTTCAAGGATGAAAGCTAATCCTGATGGGGTCACTTATAACGACATTATGCGGATGTTGCTCGAATGTAGGAATAATGCCACTCAAAGGACTTCTTCTGTGTTTCAATGGAAGCAATTCGGGCCCGGATTAAAACAGTATAGCGGGAAAACACAAAGAATTACGCGTGATCCCAATAACAAAGCAGTATTTTATTTATGCACACCTGGCGGAGGTCTATGGAAAAGTTCAAATAATGGGAGCTCATGGACAAATCTGACTTCTAATTATCCGATAATTGGTGTTACTGATATTGCGATCGATAAGAATAATTCAAATATACTTTTTATTGCCACAGGTGATGGAATGCCAAATTATTTCAATGAAGCTAATCCAAGTAGTGGTGTGATGAAATCAACTGATGGCGGAATTACCTGGAGCAACACGGGTTTGAGTTTTAGCAGCTCTTTCCCCCAACGTATCAATAAACTGATGATTAATCCCGGTGACCCTAACTTTATTCATGCCGTCACAGACAGTTATCTTTACTATAGTTACGATGGCGGAACAACCTGGGTTTACCAGACAATAACCTATGGTGTAACAGATATGGAGATCGACCCGGTAAATCCAAATGTAGTTTATGCGGTATCTAATAGTGGTTTTTTTAGATCAACTACATGGGGCACCAATTTTTCTCTTGTAAGCAGTATTGGTCTTCCATTCGGTTTGGGTGAGCCGGAAATTGCTGTTTGTAATAAAGGTAACTACGTGGCACTTTATACTACCGCTTCCGATGCTTTTTCAGCAATGTTTGAATCTTATGACGCGGGAGCTACTTTCTTGCCTATACCTACTGATGTGAGTGTTTCTTATGCAAAAGGCGGATACACTTGGTACACTTCCGGATTTGCAATCAGGCCGGATAATGATAGCGTATTGGCAATTGGCGGGCAGTTCGGCGGCGCCATAACATATGATAAAGGTCAAAATTGGAAAATATTTGAGCTATCTCCTGATAACCATGAACTCGAATTCATAGGCGGAGATACAATTGCTGTTTGTAATGATTGGGGTATTACTAAGTTAAATGACCCCAAAAACGCACCATTCTATGAAACTAATTTCGGAAACGGACTTGAGCTTCATTTGTGTTATAAATTAGGCATTGATAAAAAGGATACAAGTAAAGTTTATTTTGGAGCTCAGGACATGGGGATAAATAGAATGGATCTTGTTTTAGATTCATTATTCACAGTAGTTGGCGGGGATGGATTTGAATGTCTGGTTAATTATCAAAACGACAGTCTCATTTATTTCGAACGTCAATACGGTTTTTTACTGGGCTCAAATGATTACGGTTTTGGTAATTGGTGGATTTCGCCCTCTGGTTCAGGCTCGGGAGATTTTTATACGCCATTTAAAATGAATACTAAAAACCCAAGGACCTTGTATGCCGGTTATATAGATAAGCTTTACAAAACAGATAGCGTTAGTATAAATACCTGGACTGTAATGACAAGCTATCCTTCATCTAATAACATTGCGGGTATTCATACCTCAGAAAAAGTTGGCAGTCTTATTATGATTTCAGGTTTGAATAATACATTATTTAAAAGCATTGATGACTGTGCAACGTTTTCGCAGCTTAATTTTCCTTCTGGTGCTGACGGTATCAGCGATCTTCAGTTTGACTACAAAGACACCTCCTTGGTTTTATGTTCAAAGTTTGGTTTTACGCCCTATAAGATATTTAAATCAAATGATGGCGGTAAGAACTGGTTTGATTTTTCAACGGGAATTCCTTCGATTCCTGTTTATAGTTTAGTGCAGGATACAGCTACAGGAGTTTGGTTCGCCGGGACGGAGTTGGGTGTTTTCTCGAGAGCAATTGGTGATCCTTCATGGTTATTATTCGGACAGGGACTGCCTAATGTGCCGGTCTTTGATCTGAAAATTCAAAACCAATCGCATAAACTTATCGCCGGCACCATGGGCAGAGGGGTGTGGGCCGTAAGTTTAAAGTCTTTTTATTCAGGTGTTAATGAAACTAAACAGAAGCAAGATCAGATCCTGTGTTATCCCATTCCATTCAAAGAAAAGATTTCTGTTCAGATTCCTGAAGATCTGAAAGGAAAAAATATTTCAGTCAGCATTACAGATGTCAACGGAAAAATTTTAATTAACGAACATTTTGATTCCGCTCCCGGTACTGTTATTGATATAGACACAAAAAAAATAAATTCAGCCGGCACTTATTTTCTTATTGTTTCCGGCGAGGGTAAGTATTCAGCAAGAAAAATAATTAAGAGCCCTTAAACCTGAGGTTTCGAATTCTATTAATGACCCCTTTCAACTTAAGTAAAATCCATTTTTTACTAAAATTCCACCCCTCTGAAAATGAGCTTATTCTGACCATAAAAACAGAGCTTTTTTGGCATATAAAATATTGATAATCAGTACTCTAAACTTAAATTGCGAATTCCGCCCCTAAATCATATATTTGCACCCTTATTTTAACAAGGATATTTTTTAATTATTTCAGATTATGCAAAACAAAGGCGCGATTAAAATTTTCGCAATTATTTTAGGACTGGCTTGTATTTTTTACCTCTCTTTTACCTGGATTACAAGAAGTGTTGAAGCTGATGCAATGGCTTATGCAGAAGGTGTTGTTACATCTCCGCGTATGGCTGCAGCTGCAAAAGAATATGCGAAAGGAAATGCTACAAAAGAATTAAGCTATATTGATTCAATTAAGACTCAATTTGCTGACCGTTATTTGGATTCGATGAAAGCGGTTCCGGTATTTATTAGCTATACTTACGAAGAATGTAAAAGACGTGAAATTAATTTAGGTCTCGATTTACGCGGTGGTATGAACGTTACGCTTGAGGTTTCGGTAATGGATATCATCCAAAGCCTTTCTAATAACAGCGAAGATTCTAATTTCAAAAAAGCTTTAGAAGAAACACAGAAAAATTTAGGGGTTAAGAATAATGACGACTTCATTACTCTCTTCGAAAAAATGTACAAGCAAATTGCCCCGAACGGACGTCTTGCTCCAATTTTCCAAACCATCGAGAACAAAGGGAAATTAGCTTACAACGCCACCAACGAAGAAGTAATTAAATTCTTACGTGAAAAATCTGACGAATCAATCTCTAACGCTGAAAAAACTTTCCGTTCACGTATCGACCGTTTTGGTGTTGCGCAACCTAACATTCAGAAATTAGGTTCAGGCGGAAGAATTTTAGTGGAATTACCGGGCGTGAAAGATAAAGCCCGTGTGCGCGATTTATTACAAGGAACTGCAAACTTAGAATTCTGGGAAACTTATGAGAATGGGGAAGTAGCTCAGTATTTCGAAAAGGCGAATGCTAATTTGCGCGCCATTTTAAATCCTGATGAAGAAAAAGCAGCAGATTCAACCGCAGTAGCCGATAGCACAAAAACGGTTTCTGCTCCTGTTTCAGGAACTGATATTACTAAAGTTGGAAAACCTGATTCTTTAAAAACTGATTCTGTTAAAGGTCCTGACAGCTTAAATAAATTAGCTTCACCAACGCCATCGGTTAATTCGCAGGATACAGCTTACAAAAATTTCGTGAAGCGTTATCCTTTATTTTCTCAGATTGCTTGTCTGAAACCAAGTTTATACAGCGATGGTAAACAACAATTTTTTACACCGGGTCCTGTTGTTGCTTTAGCTTATAGCAAAGAGGATACGGCAAAAGCCATGAACTTTTTAAGAATGGATAAAGTACGCAGTGCTTTCCCATCTAAATTAAAATTCATGTGGAGTGCAAAATCAAAAGAGAATAAAGACCAGAACGGAAATGTAGTTGGCATGTTCTTCGAATTATATGCTATTAAAACAACCGATCGTAATGGTAAAGCCGCTTTATTCGGAGATATCATTACTGACGCAAGAAAAGATTACGACCAAAAAAGTGGTGCGCATCCATACATCAGCATGACGATGAACTCTGAAGCTGCATTGAAATGGAAAAATTTAACCAAGGCCAACATGCCGCAAGGTAATAAGCAAGGTCGTTGCATTGCTGTGGTAATGGATAACATGGTGTTCTCATCACCACGCGTACAATCTGAAATCGCAGGCGGACAATCACAAATTACAGGTGATTTCACCAACGAAGAAGCAGACGCATTAGTAGCGATATTAAGCGCTGGTAAATTACCTGCACGCGCACGTATTGTTGAAGAAAGTGTTGTGGGTCCTACTTTAGGTCAGGAAGCAATTGATTCCGGTTTAGTATCATTCGTAATTGCCTTGTTAGTGATTTTGGTTTTCATGGCCATGTATTATAACAAAGCGGGTCTGGTTGCAAATATCGCACTCGTTGCAAACATGTTCTTCATCATGGGAATTTTAACTTCGCTTGGTGCAGTATTAACTTTACCCGGTATTGCGGGTATCGTATTAACCATTGGTTTAGCGGTGGATGCAAACATCCTTATCTTCGAGCGTGTCCGTGAGGAATTGGCTCTTGGCAAATCATCAGCACAAGCCATTAAAGAAGGTTTCAAGCATGCGATGAGTTCTATCATCGACTCAAACGTAACATTAGCAATTTTAGCGGTTATCTTAATGGTGTTCGGTACAGGTCCGGTGCAAGGTTTTGCTACAACATTATTAATTGGTATAGGTGCTTCATTGTTCTCAGCGATATTAATTACACGCGTTATTTTCGATGCAATGTTAGACCGTAAAATGGAGATCCCTTTTGATAATAACTTTACACGTAATGCATTTAAAAACGTTCACATCGATTTCGTTGCCAAACGTAAAGTGTATTATGCTTTATCAACTATAGTAATTATTGTAGGTATTGTATTTTATGTAAAGAACGGAGGATTTAAATTAGGTGTTGATTTTAAAGGAGGAAGAACTTATCAGGTGCGTTTTGAAAAAGACATGAAGGTGGATGACATCGGAAAATCTTTAGCAAAAGCATTCGATGGTGCACCGCAGGTAAAAACTTTAGGAAGCGCTAATCAGGTTAAGATTACAACTACTTACCGCGTTTCTGATAACTCTGCAACGGCCGATCAGGAAGTGGAAGATGCATTGGAAGCAAGTTTAAAAACCTTGAACACGAAATTTGAAGTGGTGCAACAGCAAAAAGTAGGACCAACCATTGCAACCGATATTTTATACGGAGCTTATGGTGCTATCTTATTCTCTTGTTTGGTGATGTTTATTTACATCGTTGTACGATTCAAGAAATGGCAATATGGTTTAGGTTCGGTTGTGGCTTTATTCCACGACGTGCTCATTGTATTATCATTCTATACAATCTTTGATGGTATCTTGCCATTTGATTTAGAAATTGGTCAGGATTTCATCGCCGCGATTTTAACCGTAATGGGTTACACCATGACAGAGACTGTGGTTGTGTTCGACCGTATCCGTGAGCGTTTAGCTGACAGCGGCGGTAAAGGGGATAATCCTGGTGAAGAAAGAAATAAATTAATCAACTTCGCCTTGAACTCTACATTAAGCCGTACTATCTTAACATCGTTAACAGTATTCTTCGTGTTATTGGTAATCTTCATCTGGGGTGGAGAAAGTATCCGCGGATTTATTTTCGCCTTGTTAATTGGACGTGTAATCGGTACTTACTCTTCATTATGTATCTCAACTCCAATTGTAGT
>CAZRNW010000065.1:0-11062 GCA_964601535.1 uncultured Flavobacteriaceae bacterium | reverse complement strand
ATAATGCTGTTTAAATCTTCACCTGTTGCTTTCACATATTTACTGTGCAGATCAGATAAATACAATTCCTGAGCCTTTAAAAAATCGCAGGGTTCGTATTCGTAACTGATGGTTAAGGGCACAATGTTTAATTCGGAAAAATTCTGCAGAAAATCTTTTCCGCCACTCATACCCAGCATTTTTAATAATCCTGTTTGCGTTTGGTCATTACCATCTTTGGTGCGGCCGTTACGTTGTGCAATCCATACGCTGGTTTTTTTATCGATTATTGTATGGCGGATATAAGCACTTAATTGGCGTGAGATATCGTAGAGTTCTTTTGCGTTTCCTTCCCGTTTAACAGTAAACATACGGTTCATTCTTCCAAAATCAGTAATGAAACCCTGATCCATTAAATTACTGCCAAAAGTAATTTCAGAGGTTGCAAAATCTTCTTTTTCTAAAATAATTTGCAATAAAGCACTGTCTAATAAAATGTCGCGGTGATTCGCAATGAACAGATACGATTTATTCTTGTCAAGATCCTCGATACCACTCCAGCTTAATCCTGTTGAGCTGGATTTAACAATGCTCCAAATGGCGTGAGACATATAGCCTGTTTGGAAATCGTAAATGTTTTTTGTGTTATGGGCTTTTGCAAGTGCTTCTTCTTTTGTAATGCCCGGCCATAAATAGGATACCAATTGAAAATACAATGGGTCGCCCGACATGCGGTGCATGATTTGAGTCGCTTCACTGTCGTAAAACGGGCGAAGTTCCTCGAAACTGAATTCCTTAGCAAAATCGGATATATGTGACGGCTTTTCGACCGTGAAGTGCTTCATCATAATTTATCGTATGATTTCAAAGTTATGTATATTCTCGAATTCCTCAGAACTAATTTTCCCTGAATCCTTATAGAGTAACCGCCAATTTTTATTTTTTCTTATTGCAAAAATGTTTTTATTCCCAAGGTACCTTATTTCTTCGTATTGAGGTTCAATAAAAAAATTCCCGTCTACTCCAATTACACCGCATTTCCCATCCAGGTATGCAATTGCAAGACTATCTTCGAAGGGCAACACTTCATCAAATTTAGATGGAATTATTTTTTTTCGGTCCGTTATTGTAGAAAAGCCTGTTTTACCTTTTTCTTTGGTAACGATTAGTCCATATTTAACATCACAAAGTATTTTTTTTGCCCCTGAGGCAGAGTAGATTTGATGGTTCTGATCGCTAAATGGAATAATTATTTTAGTTGTTGAATCGATTAAACCCCATAGCATTCCTACCTTAACCCAACAGAATCCCTCGCTAAAATCAGACGCTTCCTTAAATCCAGGCTGAATAATGAAATTGCCGTTTTTATTTATATATCCCCATTTACCCTTTAAAAGAACCCAGGCTCCTCCATCTTTAAAATATCTTGCGTTATCGAAGATTAGCGGTATCACTATTGTTCCTTTAGAATCTATATATCCTCGTTTTCCATTTAATTCTACAGCAGCCCGGCCTCCGGAAAATCTGTGTACACTTTTATAAACAGGTTTAACAACAAGCTCTCCTTTTTTATTTATGAAACCCCATTTACCCTTGATTTCAACCTGCGCTAACCCTTCACTAAAATCTTCAGCTTTATCAAATGTATCCGGGATTATTATATTTCCTTTGTAATCAATAAAACCAAACTTCCGGTTACGTCTTATTCTTCCTAATCCATCTTTGTAAACAAATATTCTCTCACCTACAACTTGATTTTTATCTTCACTGTAAAGCACTTTCAAATTCTCATCTATATAAGCTTGTGGACAATGGTAACCATTTGAAAAGTCAGGATACGAAATTAAAGCGCATACAGTTTGTCCTTTAAATGAGCAAGATAGCAGGATGAATAAACATATGTAAAAAACAGTTCTCACTTTTTCCTTCTGTCAAAAAACGTTATTGCCTTACGGCTCATTTCCGGAAATTGTAATTTGGTAATGTTCTCCGGAGTATCGGTTTTAATGTTTGGCGCTACACGCAACTTCGCCCTGAAATGATCTTTCAATTCTTTTTCAAAATTCTGCGGAGGATTGTTAACGCCAATGGTGATGCTGATTTCATCTGTATCAATATCATTGGTATGAACTTCCACAATGTAATTTTTTATGTAAGGAACATGATTTAAAATATCATACAATGAAGGCGGATACAAACTCGTGCCTTTGAATTTAATCATCTGTTGCTTGCGTCCTAAAATCGGACTCAAACGCATCGTGTTTCTGCCGCAACTGCAAGGTTCAGTATGTGCAACGCAAATGTCGCCTGTTTTAAAGCGGAGCAGAGGCATGCCTTCAACGCCGAGTGTTGTAACTGTTAATTCGCCTGACTCACCCGGTTTAACGGGATTGTTGGTTTCATCCAATAATTCTACAATCAATAATTCCGGATGATGATGTCCGCCTTTGCTGGCACTGCATTCGGTAAAAGCAGCTCCCATTTCGGTGGAAGCGTAAGTGCTGAATAATTCCACATCCCATTTTTCTTTAATGCGTTTTCCTAAAGTGTTCAACGAAAAATCTTCGTTGCGGATACTTTCACCAATGCAAACTATTTTTTTAATAGAGCAATTTTTGTAATCTATATTATTTTGCTCTGCGAATTCAATTAGTTTGAAAACAAATGAAGGAACTGCAATGGCCATTGTGGGATGTAACCTTTTAATCGTATCCCATTGAAATTCCGGCATGCCATTCCCAACACGGATAACACCCGCACCCATTTGTTTTATTCCAAGGAAATATGCGAGCCCGGCCATAAAGCGGCGGTCAAGTGTTGTCATCAATTGAAATATATCATTACTCGTAGCTCCGGTACAGGCCAGCGAAATATTTTCGTTATAAGCTAAACGTTCCAGATCTTTTTCGGTCAATGCAAATGTGAGAGGGTCGCCAAGTGTACCGCTGGTGGTTACGTAATCAATTATCTGATTCGGCTGAACACAAATAAAATCTTTATTGAATTTATATAAATCATCTTTTGTAGTTACCGGAATCTTGGTAAGGTCTTCAATTGTATTTACCGAGCCCGCATTAATACCATTAGCTTTAAATAAATTTTTGTAATAGGTCGAATACGAAATAGCATAAGCAACCAGGTCCTTCAGTTTTTTTTCCTGAAATAATTTTATTTCCTGTGCGCTGCTTTTTTCTATTGTTGGGATGGCCATTTTATAAACTATGAAAATACAAAAAAATTACTTGTGCTTTAAACGGTTAAAACAATACATCATGTCTTTTTTAATCTTGTTCTCTTCTTTTACAGATGCAATATCTTTAACAAGGGCGTTCTTATAATAATTAAAAGCGGTTTCGTAATTGTATTTCGATTTATAATAATCGCCTAAAATCTGATAGGTATAGTAACCAAGCGGATTACTTTCGATAAACGCCGATTCAAATTTACCATTGAGGTAAATATAACCCTGCGCTCTTGTAATAAACTGAATATAGTCTTTAAGATTTTTGAAACGCGTAAATTGAAGGTACTCTTTGCTTTTCAGAAAAGGGTCATCAGGAATGGTCAAAGAATCGCTGATAATTTCTTCCTCTTCTTGAAGTGTGGTAAAACTCTTAAATATTTTATTTAAATCGTAGCAGACAAATTTTCCGCATTGATAAGGCGCTGTTGAAACCCACATCAAACCGCTTTTGGGTTTAAAAATAACGCCATGATGTGCGATTAATTGATTCATTGCTTTCTCATTGCAAAAACCAATGTCTTTTCCGTTAATGCCTTTTTGGTTTCTCAGAATTTCTGCGGCCTTTTTGTAATCGATTTTTTCGCTTTCTGACAGCAACTGTTTTAATCTTATTTTTCTATAGAGTGAGGAGCTTTCATTCAGGTTTTTTAAATTAGAAAATTCATTGGAGAAAGTTTTTCCCTGATAATGGTTCGAGCACTCAATTTGATTACCGCCTGCCTCATAAACATCCATAGCGCTCGGCGTTTTTTCGATGATGATAGCTTTATTGTCTGAAGCACTTCCAATTAAAATACTTTCCGAAACAAACACATTTCTTTTTTTCGCAATGGCAATAGCTTCGTTAATGTTTTTAGCATACTGTAAAATTTCCCTTGCTAAAAGTGCAATTGGTGTTGCTGCGTCTGTCGGGATTTCACTTTTGGCTGCATTAATAGTAACTGTAATTCCTTTTTCATTCATGCCGCTGGCGGCACCAATAAATCCTGCCCATGTAATGGTTGCAAATTTGTAACCTTGTTTCGGACTAGTAAATTGAACAATTTTATTCAAAGCAAATTCATCACCGCTAAAAAAATCAAAATTACGGGCAATCAATAATTCTCCATCAGCGCTTTTTTCATTCCATACACCAAATGAAGTGCAACCGACAGTCATATTTTTATCCTGCAAAGCATGACCGATATCGTGTGCACCATGATAGTTCAAAATGCGGTGGTATTTTGGCCCTACGAAATCGTATTTATCAGAAGCAAAACGTGAGATGCCGTAAATTTCTTCTTTATATTCGTCAATAATATTATCAGGTAAATGACGGTTAAAATAAGCAACAAAATATTTTAAAAACTTTAAGTAATTTAAATCAGGAATTAAAATCTGAATCTGGTGAATGAAAGCGTCTTCCTGAAATTGTGCCAGCTCTTTTGTCAAATGACCATTAGCCGCGCCGCGTTCAAATCCGCTTCCTTCTACATACAATTCCCACAAACCGCTTTCACTCTTCTTCAGCCAGTTATTTCCAACAGTATAAAAATTTTCTGCACGCTGAACACGTTCCTGCTTTAAAGCAGAGTTGTCTGTGATTTTTGGTTCTGAAACCTGAACTGCGAAAATAAAATAAATTGCAAAGCCAATGAGTAAGACCAAAAAGACAAGGAAAGTCCTGAATAATATTCTGAATAGCTTTCTTAACATTTCTTATCTGTTCTGAATTTTTTATTTGATGCTTTACAAATTACTTTAGTAACATCACGTCCTGTTTTTATAGCAATAGGTAGCCCTCCACCGGGTTGATTCCAATGACTGCTGAAATAAAAATTCTTCAAACCCGGCAATGTAAATCCAACAGGACTCGGCGCCAATAAATTTTTTCCGGGCAACCATCCTTGTGTACTTCCTTTCCAGTTATTGGTATAGCGGTACACAGTTGCAGGCGTTGCCATATCACTCATTTCTAATTTATCTTTTATTCCGCCTAATCGCTCGTCAAGTAATTCAATTATTTTTTCGGTGAATTCTTTTTTTACTTTTCTGTATTCAGGACGGTTATTTTTTCTCAGGTCGAGCCACCAATCACCATTTTTCGTATAAAAACTTACTACTACAGCGCTTTTCCCTGCGGGCGCCATGGTTCTGTCGTAATTATAAATATGAACTTCAAGTCTGTCGTATTTTGTTCCATCAGGTAAAATCAAATCTTCTTTTAAAGGGTAGCGCGAAAAATGCGGTTGGTCTTTTAATTCATCTGCAATACCAAAGCCTAAATGAACGATAGAATAAAACACTTCCAGTTTTTTTAAATCGCGCAGCTCGAGCATGTGATTATTAACGTACTTCCCATTCAGCAAATCAAAAACAGTAAAATGCCAATCACTTGCCGAGAGAATAACATCCGAATAATGTTTAACATCATTGCGCACTAATAATCCTTTCGCTGTATCACCTTCCACTAAAATTTGTTTAACGGGCGTTTTGTAATGAATTTTTCCGCCGAGCGACAAATAACTCTGCTCCACTTTTTTTGCAAACTCCAACGAACCACCAATGGGATAACCCGCGCTTTTTTTATCGAAACAAGACAGTGGCATGGTGACTACCAAAATATTTACTTCGTTGCCGTCGTACAATAATTCAAAACTTTCGCGTAAAAAAGGACTCTTTAATTTTTTTGCAAAGGTGTAATTAGTTTCCTTTTTCAATTTCAGGAACCAATATAAAAATTCAAGGTAGCGGGTCATTTTTATGCCGCGCACCATCGATTGAAAAAATGGAAGCTCATCCATGATGGGCGGTAAATCAAATTTCTGCATGATGCGCATCGATTTGATTAATTCATCAATCGGTTTTTTGTCTTCAGGAGAAAGATCTAAAAGATATTCATGAAGACGGTCTAGATTCGTGTACAGTTTAAAAACATTGGAACCATGCCGGTCTTTTGTATTTTTTACTTCAACTTCAATACGGATATCATGATTCACAAACTCGATTTTTTTCATATCGAGAATTTCGGTCCACATTTTATTAAACGAACTGCCGGTATCGCTGCCTAAAATCCAATGAATGCAGCCATCAATAGTGTATCCGTTTTTATGCCAGCTGGTGCATAGTCCACCGGGAATCGCGTGTTTCTCGAAAATTTCGGTTTCAAATCCGTTCATTTGTAAATAACAACCGGCGGTTAAACCCGACATACCTGCGCCTATGATGGAGACCTTCATTTGTAATGAGTAAAAATAAGGAATAGTTGGGAGTTAAGAGTTGGGAGTTGGGAGAAAATGGTTGTTTAATTGAGAGAATTGTTCTGTAATTAGCGGTTCACCTACGAACTCCGAACTAATCACTCCCAACTAACTTAGCTTCATCGGCCTTATCTTGCTCTTAACGATAAAGCTGTTTGGGAATTCAGATTGCACTTTTTTAAGGGCTTCAAAAGCTTCTAACTTCGTTCTAAAATCACCAACGGTTATAATGAAATTCGGCTGATCGTAATCCTCATAAGGCGTGTAATCGTTAAATCTCGCAGCGAATTTCGATTTTATTTCACGGGCTTTTACTCTATCGGCCCCAAAATGAATTTTTATCCGGAATCCATCGTATTCGCCGTTGTTTATTCGGTTAAAAGAGGCCTTTTTATCTATTAATTGTTTCACTTTTAAATCGGTTTGCAATTGGGGATTATTAGGATTTTCCTGACAAAAACCTGCTAATCCGATTAATATGAAATATATAAAAATAAGTGCCTTTTTCATTTAGCAAAGATACAAGAAAAACCCATAAAAAAGCCTAATTTTTTAAGTGGGTTGATGATTTTATGATTAATTTTGAATTAAACAAAAACTAATGAAAAAGCAGTTTTTAATTGCAGTGGCCTTATTCGTTTTTGGATATGGCTTTTCACAAACTATAACTTTTAATCCTCGCACCGGAGATGTGGATATGGATGGTTTTCTGAAAGATGTCAGTACAAAAGCAAAAAACGATATCAATTCTTTTATTGATGATGCCACCAAAACATTCAATATCGCAAAAGATAAAGTAGAGGGTCTTATTAAAATTATGGATCCGGGCGATGTTTTTATGACATTACAAACTGCAGAAATTGTAAATAAACCGGTGGAAGAAGTGAAAGAAGCTTTTGTAAAAGGAAAAGATAAAGGTTGGGGACAAATTGCAAAAGATTTAGGTATTAAACCCGGTTCGGCTGAGTTTCATGCTCTGAAAAACAAAATGAAAGGCAAAAAAGAAAAGAAGGAAAAGGGGAATGGAAAAGGTAAAGGAAAAAACAAATAAAGCTTCGGCAAGCTCAGCAACCGTATCGAAAAATTATATAATCAAATAAAAATATAAAAATGGAAAATACAAGAAACACAAACATTGATAAAATTGAATACGCAACTGTAGTTGGTAGTAATACTTTATTGCGAACAGTTTTTGCATGGATGTCAGTCGCATTACTGATTACAACTGCAGCTTCAATGCTTTTTGCATTTGTCCCGAGCCTGGTACAGATGTTATTTACAGAAACAGAAGATGGAGGTTACAAATTATCAACCCTTGCGTGGATTGTCATGTTTGCACCATTAGGATTTGTTTTATTGATGTCTTTCGGATTTAATAAACTTTCTTATCCCGCACTTATCGGTTTATTTTTAGTTTATGCTGCGATAAACGGAATAAGTTTGAGCTTTATTTTCATGGTTTATTCTTTGGGCTCTATCGTGAATGTATTCTTAAGTTCGGTTGCTTTGTTCGCGATTATGGCAATAGCAGGTTATACAACCAAAACTGATTTAACTAAAATGGGAAGTTTACTTATGATAGGTTTATTCGGAATTATCATTGCTTCGGTTATCAACATCTTTATGAAGAGTGATACAATGGGCTTTATCACTAGTATTTTGGGCGTAATTATTTTCACAGGTTTAACAGCCTGGGATGTTCAGAAAATTAAAAACATGGCCGCTGAAGATGATGGAAGTACATCATTTAAAAAGATGAGTATCATGGGCGCATTAACCCTCTATTTAGATTTCATCAATATCTTCTTATACTTATTACGTTTATTCGGAAAAAGAGATTAATTCAAAACGTTAGTCATGCTGCCCCGCGAAGCGGCAATGCAGCATCTCAAAAAAGTCATACAACATTGTTGTGTGACTTTTTTGTTTTAATTGCATTATGGCTTTATGAAACTCATCCCACTTTTATTCATACCCATACATTTACTGGCACAAAAGCCGGCTAAATTGGACACTGTTTTTTGCGATTGCGAAAATGCGAGGGCGATAAGCATTAGTGCAAGCGCAAAAGTGAATAAGACTATTCCGCCGGATGGACATGGCAATAAACAGGAAATAAGCGAACACAAACAAAGAACAAAATATGCTTTCGAAAGAGAACACAATAGTGCCTGGTATAAATTAATCATTAATGGTAACGGTCATTTGTGTTTCAATATAACGCCTTCAAAAAAAGAAGATGATTATGATTTTATGCTATTCAAAGGAAGTGCAAACGGATTTTGTGATAGTTTAATGTCTCACCGTATTAAACCGGTTCGCGCCTGTATTTCGAGGGACAAAGAAGATATCGATGGAAAAACGGGAATGACTTACAAAGGGAGAAAGGAATTTGTGAACGAAGGTTTGGGTGATGCTTATGTAGCACCTATGTATGTGACTAAAGGAGAAGTTTATTATTTGGTGCTTGATAATGTTTACGATAAAGGCGAAGGACATTCAATTCAGTTTTATTTTGAAGAACCTGTTAAAATTAAAGGCGTTATCCTCGATGAAAAAAACCAACCCCTGCAGGCTGAAATTGCTTTAACCAATGCCAGGGGAGATACGATGGAACTTTCGAAAAGTAAAACGGATGGGAGTTATGAGTTTATGGCACTTATGCGGCCTAAAATAAATTACGTTCTTAATTTTTATAACGACAGTTCTTTTACCTTCTCAAAAAATGTTTATTTAAAAGATTCAACTGAATTAAAAAATATAAGAACTATTTTACCACAATTACGCAAAGGTGTTAAACGTCCTATTGGTAATATTAATTTTTATGGCGGTTCACCCGAGTACATTCCGAACGCCGTACCTTCTATTAATAATTTGTATAGGTTGATGACAAAAAACAGCGGTTTAAAAATCCAGATCGAAGGTCATACCAATGGATGCGATGCCGGCGTTCAGCTTTTGTCGGAAAAGAGAGCCCAAAAAATAAAAGATTTTTTAATTAAAAAAGGAATTGAACAGGACCGAATAAAATCACTGGGAAAAGGCTGTAAAGACATGCTCTTTCCACTGGATGAAAACACGACTCTTGACCAGCAGGAAGCTAACAGAAGGGTAGAGGTATTAGTTCTGGATTATTAATATTTTACTTGTCAAAAAAGCCCCTTCACTCAATAAAAAACCCCTTTTATCAAATTTTCTTGCGATAAGGCAATAAAAATAGCATCTTAAGTGATTATTTTAAAGAATGAAGCATTTTTACTACTCAATTACTTTCTTAATTTTCTTTTTCTCTTCGGCTGTTTTAGCTCAGAATAAAGAAGTTATATGCGACGATGGCAGCATTCTTTCGTTAGGCAATAATTCTTTTGAAAAAAACGACCAGGGCATAACGCCAATGGCATGCGCTTCAGGATCTAATCTTGTAACAATTTACGGTACAAATAATGCGCAACGCGGTCACATGTTTGATATCGATGCTATAAATTGTGTTACCATTTTATGTTTTGATATTAATTTGAATGTAGGCACAAGCAACATTGACATTTATACAAAAACAGGAACACATGTTGGTTTTGAAAACACACCCGGTGCCTGGACTTTGATTGGGACTGCCCCGAATGTTACATCTTTAGGTGTAAATGCTGCAACCCCAATCCCTCTCACTATAAATCAATTAATTGCAACAGGTACAACGCGAGCTTTTTACATTACCCGTACAACAGCGGCAGGACCAACAGTTGCTTATACAAATGGTACCGCGGTAGGCACTGCTTTGGCAACAGATGCTAATATCATAATCCGTGAAGGAACCGGAAAAGAACTCCTTTTCTCAACAAATTTTGTGCCCAGAAGATTTAACGGAAGGGTATATTATTCCGTAAATCCTCCTTGTGTTTTACCAATTGAATTAACAGAGTTTACTGTAAATAAGAACGGAAATGCAGTGGATTTAAACTGGACAACAGCTTCGGAAAAAGATAATGCATATTTCACAATTGAAAAATCAATTGATGGTAAAAACTTTGAAGCCGTTAAAAATGTAACAGGAGCGGGAAACAGTTCATCTCAAAAAAAATATTTTGAAACAGATGCAAATCCGTTTAATGGAATTTCATATTACCGTTTAAAGCAAGTTGATTTTAACGGACAGAGTACCTATTCAGAATTAAGAAATGTGAATATAAAAAATACAGGTAAAACTAATGTATTCGTTAGTCCGAGTCCAGCCCAAAACAATATTAATATTGAATTTAATGGTGAGCCGGATGTTGTTTATACAATCGAAATTTCTGATATAACCGGGAAGTTAATTTCTTCTTCAGCTATTTCATCCGATAAAGAATTTACAAAAACAGAAGTCGATGTAGCTGAGCTTAACCGTGGCATGTATTTTATTACTTTAACTGCAGATAACAGTTCGGAAAGAATAAAATTCATAAAGGAATAAATCAACCTCTTATTTCACTCTGCCCCGCGAAAGAGGCATTCACCGTCTTCAATACGAAAGTAGCTTGCTAATTCCTTACTGTCATGCTGCCCCGCGAAGCGGCATGCAGCATCTCAAAAAAAAATCCGCATTATGCGGATTTTTTTTTTGCCG
>CAZRNW010000064.1:0-11098 GCA_964601535.1 uncultured Flavobacteriaceae bacterium | reverse complement strand
CGATAAATGGGTTTTAGCCGAATACGATGGTAAATCTGATTTATTAACTTATTGGTTCGATTCTGAAACACCATTTGAAGAAATGAAAGTGGAATTAAAAGTCAGCGATAGGGCAGGGAACGAATCTGTTTTGAAATTAAAGCTCAAGCGTTAAATAGTCTACGCTTTCCAATCCTTTATTAAATAAGAGGTCGATTGTACTTAAATGTGCTGTGAATCCGTGTTTGTTTGCGAAAACCTGGTAGTAAGGTTTCGGGTTTGGGGTTTCGGGTTGTTTGGTTCTTAAATCAAAGCCGGAGAATGTTTTATTGAATTCGTTTGTGAATTGAATTTCCTTTTTTTGCCGGAGGACATGCAAAATTAGTTTTGTGAGTGCGGTGTTGTATTCCAGTAAAAATTCGTGTTCTTCGAAGTAAAATGGTTTGAATTCATCTTCAAAATACTCGAAATAAGCTGAATTTTTATAAGCACTGGTAATTGCACGCCAGTGTTTTATTTGCCAGGGTTCTTTATAACTGATTCTTTTTTGGAAAATAATTTCTTTGTCAGCTTTTTTTTGAAGAGGTATCGATAAACTCAACGCTCCATTTGAAGATAAAATTTCACAGCGGTTACGGTAAGTTTGTTTTACAAAATGTTCGTGTTGCTCGATAAAAATTTTTTCCCCCTTTAATAAGGCCGAAAAGTAGTTGACTGAAGGCAAATAAGCGGTGCTGAGTAAAACGTGTTCCATAATTATCTGCTTAACGTATTTTACACATTACTTTTCCTACAATATTTTTTTCAGGTAAAAATCCCCAGTAACGCGAATCAATGGCATTGTCGCGGTTATCACCAAGCATAAAATAATAATTTTCTTTTATTGTATATGTTGAACTTGAGTTTCCATTAATAAAAATGTTTCCATTTTTTACTTCAAGCTTGTTGTTTTCGTAAACGGTAATTATTTTTTTATACAGACAAATAGTCAACGTATCTAATTTAATCACATCATCCTTTTTAGGTATGTAAAGCTTGCCGTAATTATGTTTATTCCATTTGTAATTCGAATCGTTTGGAAAAATCAAATGGTCGTGGAGATTCGTTTTCTCAATTGATTTTGTGACTTCCACTATAAGCGAATCTTTTCTTAAACTATCGGCTATGCTTTGTGTTAAGCTGAAAGAATAATCGAATTCATCTGAAATAATTCCGCCTTCTGTCAGATTATATTTTACTAAAAACACAGAATCTAATTCTTTTTTTGCTTTGAGATGGTAATTGTGCCTCAATTCATACATGAAACGGTCTTCTTGGTTATTTACAAATACAAATCCGTTGTCCAGTTCAATCGTATCGCCGGGAAGAGCGGCACATCTCTGAATAAATAAAAGCGGTTTAGTACTTGAACTGTCGTCGGTATAATAATTAAAAGCCAGGATTTCATTTTTGCTGTAAGCGGAAGAAAATTTATTGAGCAAAACCATATCACCGCCGGCATAAAGTTCTTTCATATCATCAGAAGGAACAATGGCTAATTGAAAAAACGATCTGTTAAGAATGAACAGAAGAAATACGGCAATGATAAGCGGTGCTAACCAAGGAATAAATTTTTGTGATAAAGCTTTATCAATTCTTAGCATTTGCCACTACTTTTGTTTTGCGGCGCTTTTTCCATCTTCCCCATCCCCATAAACCCAAAATAATAGCTATAACAGGAATTTTTACTGAAACCAATCCGTTGTCGCCTACATAACACAAAAAGCGTTCCCAACGGAATTTTCCTTCTTTTGAGTTTTTAAATAAAGAGCCTAATACCGATTTGCCGCTTACCGGATTATTTTCGGCGTATTTCATGCTAAACCAAACAAACACAGGTTTACCAACTACATGATCGAAAGGCACAAAACCCCAACTGCGCGAATCGGCTGAGTTGTGGCGGTTGTCACCCATCATCCAGTAGTAATCTTGTTTAAACGTATATTCTGTAATAGGGTTACCATCGTAAAATACTTGTCCGTTTTTTGACTCAATGTGATGGATGCCGTCATCGTAGGTGCTTAATATTTTTTCATACAGACAAATATTCCCTGTATCTATTTTAAGTTTCATGCCTTTAGCAGGAATTTGTAAGGGGCCGAAATTATCGTTGTTCCAGGCGTAAGATTTGTTATGCGGGAAAATCTGCATATCGCGCTGGCCTTTCGCTTCAGTTTTTCTCTCTACAGAAAGAACACTTTGTATTTTCTTTACTTTTTCAACCACATCAGCTGGCATGTTTAACACATAAATGCAAGTATCCGTTTTTGTATTTGATAAATCAGCTTCCGTTACATAAATATCTAATTCATCCAGTAATTTCTGATTAGTAAGAACAACCCTGCCTTCTTTATTTTCCATCCGCTCTCCAAAAACCGGTCCTTTTGTATTTACGATATACTTATGTTGTGAATGTTCGGGCATGGACTGAAGTTTATCATTAATATAAATATCCCAGTCTTTAATTTCCAGTTTATCACCGGCAATTGCCACACATCGTTTTACATAATGCTCGCGTTTGTCGGCCGGGCGCGCTACTATTTGTCCTATAGGAACATTATTCCATGGAAAAACATTTGTAGGATTGTGCATGTATTCCCAGGCTTGTTGCTGATAAGCTTGATCAGGTTTTAAAGGTTGGTTGTTACTGTAATCCTGATTTTTGAACATGTAAGCCACCTGACGGATGATTTCATAATAGCTGCTGTTCTGATCGTTCACAAAAACAGAATCCCCATCAGGATAATTAAACACAACTATATCTCCGTTTTTAGGTTTGCCAAATCCGGGTAAGCGGAAGTAAGGAAGTTTAATCCATTCTAAGTATGATTTTGTGGTTGCGGTAAAAGGTAAAGTGTGATGAGCGAACGGAAATGCAATTGGTGTTTGCGGAATTTTCGCTCCGTAAGCTAATTTATTCACGAATAAAAAATCGCCTACCATTAACGATTTCTCTAATGAAGAAGTAGGTATAGTAAAAGCTTCCAGGAAAAAAGTACGGATGATAGATGCAGCTATAACGGCGAAGATGATGGGGTCGAGCCAGTTTTTTACAAAAGCACTTGGTTCTTTTTTGTATTTATCTAAGCCAACAAATTTCGATGTTTTATCGAAGCCGCAGCTCACGAAAAATAAATAAGGCATCAAAGAAGCGTAAAGCAAATCGCTATTCGATGGTTTATTAAATGCACGCGCCACGTTAAATCCGTACACGCCGTACATCATTAAGTTTACTCCCGGAACCACCATGATTAAACACCACCACCAGGGTTTGTTTAATAGTTTGGCAAGAATGTAAAAGTTATAGAATGGAACAAAGCCTTTCCACGATTCAATTCCGGCTTTAGCAAATAGTTTCGATAAACCGAAAAAGGAAATAAGAACCAGGCCAATGAATATATAATTACCAATCATAATGACAAATGTTTTACAAATAACCTAAATATTGTTCTATTATTTCAAAAACTTAAACAAAAAATGTTAACGTAATATCCTTTATTGGATAAGCGGTAAAATAACGCCACGAATCACACGAATTTTCACGAATCAAAAATTAGTGTTCATTAGTGAAATTAGTGGCCAATAAAAAACCCCGAAGGCAATCCTCGGGGTTCTGTACATAATTAATAAACAATTACTTTTTCTTGTTGTAGCGGGTGCGGAATTTATCAACGCGTCCTGCTGTATCAACTAACATATGCTTACCTGTATAAAACGGGTGAGAAGTCATTGAAATATCTAATTTCACCAATGGGTATTCGTTACCGTCTTCCCATTTAGTGGTTTCTTTTGTATCAGCGCAAGAGCGGGTTAAAAACGAATAACCATTGCTCATATCTTTGAACACACAAAATCTGTAGTTCTCAGGGTGTAATTCTTTTTTCATCTTTTTTATCTTTAAATCGGGACACGAAATTAGTACAATTTAAGGGATTTCACAAACTATTTGTAAAGTACTGAATATCTGTGTTTTATATAAGTCATTAATCAGCTAACTCACTCATAAATACTGAAACTTTTTCCAGCTGTGTTTGCAGGCCGGACATTCATAAAAGTCTTCCACCTCGGTATGTACTAAATGATAGTTTTCTAAACTCCCTTCAATTAACACGCGCTCATAAATCACAACAGGACTTTTACCGCAAGCCGGACAATCACATTCGACAGTTGCATTTAAGTGTACGTGTTTTAATTCTCTATTGGCTGAAGGTTTATTTTCATCGTTATTCATAAATCTAAAATTAACACAATTATCATAGTTTATAATTTTTTTTTATCCGCTTCAAATTTTATATTTGTAAGGCATACTCTCTAATGGAAAAACAAGGAAATACAGGCATTGCAAAAGGCCTATCGTTCGAAGATTTTAAGAAAATTGTTCTCGAAGATTACCGGTTGGTAAACGAAAGCCGTCAAGCCAGTTTATTGGGACGCAAAGAAGTTCTTACCGGCAAAGCCAAATTCGGAATTTTCGGAGACGGAAAGGAATTACCTCAAATAGCGCTTTCGAAAGTTTTCCAGAATGGAGATTTCCGCAGTGGTTATTACCGCGATCAAACGTTTATGATGGCCATTGGCGCTGTTACTTTACAGCAATGGTTCGCGGGTTTATACGCACATACTGATATTGAACACGAACCCATGAGCGCAGGGCGTCAGATGGGCGGACATTTTGGTACAAAGAGTTTAAATGAAGACGGAACTTTCCGTAATCTGATGAATCAGAAAAATTCATCTTCAGATATTTCCCCTACAGGTTCTCAAATGCCGCGTTTATTGGGACTGGCTTACGCTTCCCATTTTTACAGAATAAATAAAGATTTACAACAAGGCGAATTTTTAAATTATTCGAATAAAGGAAATGAAATTGCATTTGGTACCATTGGTGATGCAAGTACATCGGAAGGCTTATTCTGGGAAACAATAAATGCAGCGGGTGTTTTACAAATTCCAATGCTGGTTTCGGTATGGGATGACGGGCACGGGATTTCAGTTCCGAAAAAATATCAAACCACTAAAGAAAGTATTTCAGAAATATTAAAAGGCTTTCAGCGTGAGAATGGCGGAAGCGGTTACGAAATATTTAAAACCAAAGGCTGGGATTATGCTCACTTATGTGAAACGTATGAGAAAGCAGCAAAAGTTTGCCGCGAACAACACGTTCCTGTTTTAGTTCATGTGGAGGAAGTAACACAGCCGCAGGGACACAGTACTTCAGGTTCTCACGAACGCTACAAATCAAAAGAACGTTTGCAATGGGAAACAGATTTTGATTGCATTAAAAAAATGCGCGAATGGATTATTCAAAATGCTTTAGCAGATGCAACAACTTTAGATAAAATCGAAGAAGATTCTAAAAACACAGTGCGCGACAGCAAAACCGCTGCATGGTCGGCTTATTTAACGCCAATTAAAAATGAGATTGCAGAAGTTGGTATTATTCTTGACGAGCTCGCGGCAGAAAGTACAAAAGGCTCATTTATTAGTCCAATTAAAAACGAATTGGTAAGTATTAAAGAACCAATCCGCAAAGATATTCAGACTGCCGTTAAAAAAGTTTTACGTTTAATTAAGAACGAAGAAACACAAGGCCGACAGAAATTAATTTCGTGGTTGAGTTTATCAAAAATTGAAAACCACGACCGCTACAGTTCTTATTTGCATTCGCAGTCATCATTAAACGCATTAAATATTTCTCCTGTTAGTCCCGATTATTCAGGTGAAGCAAAAATGATGGATGGCCGTGAAATTTTACGTGAGAATTTCGATTCTATTTTAAAGAAATATCCGCAGGTTTTAATTTTTGGTGAAGATTCCGGAAAAATTGGCGGTGTAAATCAGGGTTTAGAAGGACTACAGGCAAAATACGGCGAGCACCGCGTATTTGATACAGGTATCCGTGAAGCAACCATTATGGGACAAGCAATAGGTTTAGCCATGCGAGGTTTAAGACCAATAGCTGAAATTCAGTATTTAGATTATTTGTTGTACGCTTTACAAGTGATGAGTGATGATTTAGCGACTGTTCAATGGCGTACAAAAGGTTTACAAAAAGCTCCGGTTATTATACGTACGCGTGGTCATAGGTTAGAAGGCGTATGGCACAGTGGTTCACCAATGGGAATGATTGTGCATGCTTGCCGTGGTATAAATGTTTGTGTGCCTCGCAACATGGTTCAGGCATCAGGATTTTACAACACTTTACTGGAAGCAGATGAGCCCGCTTTAATTATTGAGCCTTTAAATGGCTATCGTTTAAAAGAACAAATGCCAACAAATATTGGCGAGCATAAAATTCCATTAGGCATTCCTGAAACTTTAAATGAAGGAACTGATGTAACGCTTGTAACTTATGGTTCGAGTATAAGAATAGCACAGGAAGCAATGAAATATTTATCAGAGCACGGTATTTCTGTGGAGTTAATTGATGTGCAGACTTTATTACCTTTTGATATTAATCATTCCATAGTAGAGTCGGTAAAGAAAACAAACCGTTTGGTAGTTTTAGATGAAGATGTACCTGGCGGGGGAAGTGCTTATATTTTACAGAAAATTATGGAAGAGCAGGGGGCTTACAGATTTTTAGATGCTGCTCCTACAACTATTGCTTCAAAAGAACACCGTCCCGCTTATGGCAGCGATGGTGATTATTTTTCGAAGCCGAATGCCGATGATGTATTTGATGTGATTTATAATTTGATGCACGAAAGCAACCCGGAACAATTCCCAAAGATTTATTAATTCAGAAACAAAATGAAGAACACATTCATTATTTTTATTTTATTACTGTCGGGACTCACCATATCTGCTCAGGAAAAAGAAGATGAGAAAAAATTAATTCGTGAAGTGGTGAAGCTGGAGGTTGACAAAACAAAATTTGCACCACCAAAACCTCCGGTTACTGAACCTGTTGTTGAAGCCAAAGGAAAAAAAGGGAAAAAGAAATCAGAACCGCCACCACCTCCTCCAATTGAAGAAGGCGCTCCAGAAACAACAAAACCGTTTATTCCGGCACCTAAAGCTGAAGTCTTAAAGCGTGCGCAAAACTGGTATACATTAAAGAATGAGAAGATTAAAAAATCGAATGGCACAAATTCGGGAGAAAAAGTTTCTTGCAATCTTTCTTTTCCCTTCAAGCAAAAAGTTTTGAATCCGGAAAATGAAGTTGACGGAACAATTAGCATGGATTTGATCATTGAAGCCAAGGAAGGAAAATACAGATACACCATCAAAAACATTAAACATCAGGCTGCAAAAGCAGGCATGTCGTGTGGCGATATTTATTCAGTAGTTCCTGAATGTGGTTCAATGAGAGTTTCAGATAAAACATGGAAATTGATTAAGAAAGAGGCATTTATAAATGCACAGATAGTTGCTGAAGACCTGAAAGCAATTATGATAAAAGACGTAGATAATAAAAAAGACGACTGGTAGTCTTTATTAATTCTTTTATAGGATTCTCCAATTCAAATTAGAAATGCACAATCCTAAGTTAAAAACCTGAGTTTCAAGCTATCTTAAAATTTCGTAAATTTGGGGCTATGAATAAATTGCGTAGATCCCTTTTTATTATTCCGTTCATAGTTTCTTCGTTTTTAGTTACGGCGCAAGAAGAAGAAAAAACAGAAAAAGGCGGGAATGATAAACAATTTCAGGAAATTGTTTTTACCGATTCTGTTCCGGCCGGAACACTTGCCAAGCGGGCGGTAAATTGGGTAAAAGTAGAATCACCGCGTTTTAAAAAATCAATGGGCGTTGCAACCGGAACAAAAGCAGAATGCCTTGCTACTTTTAAGATAAAAGCAAAAGAACTTAATCCGGAACCTGATTTTACAGGCAATATCACCATGCATGTCACCATTGAATGTAAAGACAATAAATACCGTTATTCGATCACTAAATTAAAACATACTTCTGCTAACGGAAAAGCAAGCGGTGGTGATATAAATAATATTGTTCCTGAATGCGGCAGTATGACTATGCCCGATAAGATTTGGAAAAAAATAAAAGGTGAAGCATTCAAAAGTGCTTCAATGGTTATTTCTGAATTAAAAGAAGGGATGATGAAAAGTGGTGGCGACTCAAAAGACGAGTGGTAGAATTCAATTAGTGATTTGGTGAAGGTTGAGTTAGTGAGGTAGAAAAAATCTATTTATTATAAGGCGTGGTCGTTTTCTTCTTGAATTTTCCTTTTCTCCACGCATCAATAAACTGAGCCCAGGCAATAGGATTTAATAAACTAATGGTCGGATATTGTCCCGCTGTATACACCTTAGTTAAATATTGCTGCATAGCATAACGGTAGTTAGCCTGAGCATCCATTTTCATATTACGTTCGTTATAGCTCAATTGGTTTTTGTCAAGATTCTTATAAGCGCGGTCGTAATCGTTTTCACCCAAATCAAGACTTAAAAAAGCTTTTTTAAATTCCTCTTTAGTTGGCCATGGATATACATCAATATTTGCGAGCATAATTGTATCTTTTACAAGTCGCTGGATAATGTAATAATGTTTAAGGCTTAGCGTATCATCTAATTTATAAACTGCATTTTGGTGGGCGAGAGATGAGAAACGGATTTCGTCGCCCGGCTGAACAACCAAGGTAAAGAAACCATAATAATCGGTAATGGTAACGGGTTTCGAGCCTTTATAAACCGAAACAAAGGGTACGCCTAAAAGACTATCACCTTCCACAACAATGCCGGATAATTGGATGTAATTGTTTTTCACAGGACCATTATCGGTTTGAGAAAAAGTTGTACAGGCAAGAAGAATTGCTAATGCTAAAAATATACGTTTCATCACAGCCTCTAAAATACTATTCTTTTTCATTTCGACTGCTAATTAAAATCAGGGCTTAACATAATTTATATCCTGCCATATATGTTATAAATGCAACCACTTATTATAAACGGGTGTTTTTAAAGCCTTTTATTTAATATATTTACTCTATAATAAATGGGGAGAAAACCAGTCATATTTGCAATCCTTTTATCGCTTTTGGGCTGTAACTTAATTAATGCTCAGCTTCACACTAAAAAGCCTGTTGAATCAAAAAAACCTACTAAAAAAGAAAGAAAAAAGGAGAAAAGGGAAGAGAATTTAACCAACATTCAGTTTGGAGGGGGGATTATGGGAAGCGTTTTGTACTTGAGCCGTAATGTGAAAGAAGATAATGATGCTTTGGGTTATACCATTGCCGCCAATTATGGTGGACATAAATTTCTGCGGTTCAGCGCGCAATACACTAATTATTTTCCGATTAATATAGAACCTACATGGTACACCATACGCGCTAATACTTTTGAGGCTAATATTGAAATAATGGCTCGGTTTAAGGATAATAAAACTTTTTTATATCCTTTTGCAGGGATCAGTTACAATACATTTAAAGGATATTTCACAGGCGTTAATGATTATTTAAACCTCCGTGAAAAATACAAAGCAAATTCCAACATTAATAGTTACTGGGCAGGGTTAAACATTGGTACAGGAATGGAACATACGTTTGGAACCTATTTTGTTTTATTCGCCGATTACAGAATGCGAATTGGATCAGGCGGAGAAAAAGGAGGATTTAATATTATGGACGTTTGTTACAGCGGCGGATTAAGAATAAAATTATGGGTGCCTACAGCTCATAAGCTTTACCGCGGTTTACGCGATAAATACCATTGGTTCTAATGTTACAGCAAGCTCATGTGACAATAAATAAAAAAAACCCGAAGCATTTGCCTCGGGTTTTTTATTGAATGTAAATAATGGTTTAGTGCATGTTCTGCCATGGTATCATCGAGAAGGCTGTTCCGAGAATTACCAGATAAACAACAATAAAGATTAAGTAAAGCGAACCAAGACATAATCCAATGATTGCACAAATTCTGCCGCCTTTCATGTTATTAAATGAAGAAAGGGTATAAGCTTCAGGATTTGCTTTATATAGAGCCATACCTTTATTAGCTAATACAAGGGCGATAATTCCGCAGGTTAAGGCAACTATACCATAACACCAGCATAAGGCAATTGAAATGATACCTAATACCAACACAGCGGTTGAATTGGGAATAGGAACTTGTCCACCGCCAAATTGCTGACTGAATTGCTGGTTTATTTTTTGTTCGTTAGGGTTGTTTGAAAATTCCATATGATTTATTAAAATTTTAAGCTAAATTAAAAACATTTATTAAATACCACCAATCCACACTTCACTTTTTCTTAAAACAATTTAGCAGAAATGAACAATTTCCGGTTCATATAATTAAAGCCAAAAATCATAACCCTTTTATTTTAAGCCCGTATAAGAATATAGTTAAAAACACAAAAGGTCTGAAACCCTTGTAAACACTGGTACTCCGGGATATCGGACTTTTTAAAACCAAATAAGATGAAAAATAAAATCAAAACACAAAATTCAATGGAAGCAAAACAACTTTTTAAACCCATTAGCCATGAAAACCAAGATTTACATCACCGCGGTGTTGGCTTTAACTTATATTTTAAGCTCGAGTCAGACACAAATAAGCTCCAATTATACGATTGACAGCTTACAACATTTCAATAAAAACCATTGGCTTAATTATATAAGCCTCAACCATCCGTTACAAGCAGATGCTGCTGAGTTCATGAAAGCTCAGGAAAGAAGATATATATCGGATACCTATTATCCGTCACAAAAATTATCTCCGTCACCACCAACAATTCAGCAAGCTTGTACAAACATCGATTTTGAATCTGGAAACATGAATGGCTGGAGCCTCAGTACAGGTTTTAACCCTTTATTTAATGCTTCAGGTTGTTGTACCACTGCAGGTGGCGCTCAAGCTATTATGGCTGGAGCAGGAACTGACGCTTGCGGTGGATTTCCTGTAGTTTGTCCCGGCGGATTATTTTCAGTTAGGTTGGGAAATAACGGAACAGGTGGTATTGCCGATAGAATGGAACAAACCTTTTCCGTAACAGCTGCTAACTCTAATTTCACTTATAAATATGCAGTTGTTTTTCAGGATCCTGGTCACGCCGTTGCCGATCAACCCGCTTTTATGATACAGATGTTAGATTCGAATGGAAATGCAATTCCTTG
>CAZRNW010000063.1:0-11157 GCA_964601535.1 uncultured Flavobacteriaceae bacterium | reverse complement strand
CTCTTTTTGAGTGTCGCAATTAATAACAAAAGATACTGCTTCGTTGAAAGTATATTTATGATTGCCCGGACCATCCATAGCAATCATATGATAACCATCTAACTTAAATTCGGAGAACATTAATTTACCTGCATTCGGATCTTCTTTCGGGTACAGAAAAAGATTTTCTACACTTGAATTCTCAAATACGGTAGTATAAAATTTAACAGCGGCTTCAGCCTGACCAAATCTTTCATCGGTAAACAATAAGCTCGGGGTTATTTTTGATGCACCGTCATTTTCATAAGGCAAAGATATTTGCCAGGTCATACCGAATTTATCCTGCAGCCAGCCATAGCGTTCGCTCCAGGGGTATTTATCCAGTCCCATCATCACTTTTCCGCCTTGGCGTAATTTTTCCCATAATTTGTTTACTTCTTCTGTGGTACTTAAGGCAACAGAAAAAGAAATACTTGCATTTATTTTAAACATTGGTCCGCCATTTAAGCCCATTATTTTTGTACCGTTAAGTTCCCACATTACTACCATGGGATTTTCGGCAGTTATTTTTGAATTCTTGAAAAGCGGTACATAAAATTCAGCGGCAGCCTTTGCGTTACCGTCGTACCAAAGACAAGGATAGATTGTGTTTTTCATGAAACTAATATAGAAAAAAAAAACGCTCATAACATCCCCCGTCTGCACCTGCGGTGGACGGCCCCTTCGAAGGGGCAATGTTTCCCGGTTATTTGTGCTAGAGCCCTCTCTTGCAAGATTGAACAAAATTACCCCTTCGAAGGGGTCGTTCCGCCTTTTGGCAGAACGGGGGATGTTACTTGCCCGTATTCACCCCGCTGTTCTCATTCTGAATGCGCTGCTGGATTTGCATTTTACCGAAACGGTAACTGATTCTTATTCTGAATCTGCGTGTATCCATGCGGTCGTACCAATAAAAACTTTCATCAGTATAAGTTGTTGTGTACGAAAAATAATCTTTATAAAACACATCGTGCAAAGCCAAGGTGATGTTTAATTTTTTATTGAAGAAGGCTTTATCTATACTTAAATGAACAGCACTCCGCGCATGGTAAGTTTGCGGACCATGCTGAAACTCTGAACCGCGTCCTGCCCAAAGTGCTATTTTAAAATCTTTAGGCAGGAAAAATTCCTGATTCAAATTAAAATAAACACTCATGGTTTGAGAGGTTACATCCTGACTTTTCAATTGGCCATAAAAAGCCTGATACATACCTACCACATAAGTTTGAAAACTATACCACTTTATTCTGTGTTGCGCGGATAAACTTAAATAACCATTATCCATATGCGGTAAATTTGAAACGGTATCAATTCTTACCCTTGAATTAGTTGGTGTGTATGAATACCAGAAAGTGAAATCTTTGGTGTAATCGTAGCCTGCACTTACTGTCACTACCTGATTCCAAATATAATCCAGATTCATGTGGTGCGCATATTGCGGACGGATTTCCGGATTTCCAGCCGCTACATTCAGCTGGTCGTTAAATTGCCTTACGGGATTAAGCATAAACGAGTGCGGCCTTCTTATTCTGTAACTGTAGGCCATGGTAATTGTATTTTTCTTATTGATATTAAAATCTATACTGCCACTAGGAAACAAACTAATGTAATTTTGTTTGATATGGTAGTTCGAACTTTTATAGTTAGCATCAAAATCCGTTTCCTCAGCACGCAAACCAATACTGAAACCAATTTTATCCCAGCTTCTCGACAAAGTCGTGTAAGCCGCTAAAACACGTTGTTTGAATGTGTAATCGATAGTAAATGCAGTATCACCGACAAAAAAACCGGGCGTTGTATTACTCATTTTCCAATCTGTATTATTAAAATCATCTTCGTAGTTTGCTTTAATACCGGCTTCGAGAGATAATTTATTTTTAAAAGTTTTATTCAAATCAAGTTTGGCATCCAGAATATCAAAATTACGGTGCTGTAAGCTTGTATATTTACTCTCAGGCGCTACCTCATTATCGCTGTTATCCAAAAACTCATAATTCATAGCACCCACTACTTTCTCTGTATAATTATTGTAACCTAAACTCAATTTTATTTGTCCGCCCGTTGAATCCAGCTTTTGCAATAAACTCAGGTTATAATTTGGCGAAGCAGTATTATATTTTTCTTCTACCGATGAATTCGTTTTTCCATAATTTAAAAAAGTACTATTGCCAACACCTGTTTTGTAAGTGGTGAGCCAGCGGTCATCATTTTTATTTCCGTTCACATAAAATCCTATCAGCAGGTTTTTAGTAATATCGTATTCAATACCGCCGCTTCCGGAAAACACACTTTGCCAGCCTTCATTTGTACCGTAAGAATTGATGACTTCCGTATTTCCATTGGTGATAATTTTACGTTCGAGTTTTTGGTTATTAATGGCATCCCAATGACCATAAGAAAAACTTGAAAAAATACTCAGCTTTTTAGCTTTATAATTAAACGAAGCGCTCGGACCCCATCGTGTTCTTGCACCCTGACTGGCACCAAAAGCAATGTTGCCATTATAGCCTTTTACTTTTGCGCGTTTGGTAACTATGTTTATTAATCCTCCTGTTCCTGCAGCATCGTAACGCGCAGGCGGATTTTTTATTAATTCGATTTTTGTAACATTATCCGCGCTCATGCCCGCGAGCATATCTATCACTTGCGGAGAAGGCATTTGCTGCAAACGTTCATCAATCATAAAACGTGCGTCTCCTGCTCCATTAATGGTGATATTATTTTGTGCGTCCACCATCACACCCGGGAGTCTTCTTAATAAATCAAGAACCGTATTGCCCTTCGCTAAAATATCATTCTCCACATTCATTACCACCATGCCTTTTTTAAATTCAATAGCAGGCTTATAAACAGCAACCGAAACTTCTTTTAAATTAACGCCTTCTGCTTTTACGATTTGTGTAGGTAAAGTAATTTGTGATAAGGAATCTACACTGAATGTTGAAGTGTTCGCCGCTTTAAAACCGACTGCAGTAAATTTTATAAAATAATCTCCCGCTTTTACTTTTTCAAAAATATAAAAACCTGCGCTGTCGCTGATATTCCCTTTTACCTGCGAGCTGTCTTTGGCATTTAATAAAGCCATAGAACAATACGAGACGGGATTATTAGTACTGTCGGCAATGTTACCTTTAATAAAGTTTTGTGAATAGGAAAAAGTACTGATAAAAATGAGTACAGCGAGGGCGAGGCTACGAGTCATATGGTTCTTATAATTCAAAAATACAGAAAGGTTACAGGTTCTTACACTTAAGTTTTTAATTGGTTCATTTTAAATACTAAAAAACGTGCATTTTTCTCCCCTAACAGGGGAGATGTCACGCTGTGACAGAGGGGTTTAAACAGCATTACTTCTCTACCACCAAAGTTTCCACAAAATCCTCAATAACCAACTTATCCCCTGCCCTTGCATCTTCAAAAATCAAATAGAAATCTATATGGTCCCCGAAAGTGTAGGTGGCTCCTCCTGTTTTAAATTTATTGCTGATATAAGTCCACTCTTTTTTCTGCCATTGCGGACCGTCGATACCAACGGCTATAGGGTGGATAGCTATACATTTATTCCCTTCTGTTCTTATCAGGGAAATATTTTTTAATCCGCTCTCCAGTTTAAATTTAATTTTCTTGTCTTTGTTCACGCGCATGTGTACACCCTTATAATTTTTATTGTCAAGTTCAGCGCCCGATATATAATTAAAATCACAACCATTACAATTCACCTTAAACTCACCTGCTGCTTCCTCAACATTATGGTTAAAAGAAGCCGGCTGCCATAAAAATGATTTTGCGTTCGGACTAGCATTGAATGGAACGGTTGTATTATAAATTTTTGGTTCTTCAGTCATGCCGTTACCTTTCATTTCAGCTTCTGTTTTGCAGGTTAATTGTGCAGGTGCTATTACCATTTGGTTGAGAACCGGTCCGTTTGTAACTGTTGTTACTGATTTATTCTCTTCTAATGCATTCAGCGAATCAATATTCACCATGGGAACATAAGCACCGCCATTCGTCATGTGATTCATGTTATTTTCCGGATTGTGATCTGAACTTCCGGGCTGACAAGCAGCATTGGGGTACTCCACCAAATACTTCCTATTCTTCGGAGGAATTGTTTCTATAATTAAGTTCGGACCATTTCCTTTTCTCATAATAATATGTTCTTCCTGATTCATTTCCGTATAACCAAGCGTTGCTTCCTCTTTGTAAGAAGGATAATTCTTAAACACCGCTATACCGCCCACAACAATCAGCACAGCTAAAAATCCTTTCGACATAAATCCTATTCCGAAAGAATTATCACCGAAAGCATCAGCCGATGCAGAAGCAGCTCCTGCAACTATTGCCGAAAAATTCATTCCGCTTAACACTTCTGCGGTTGTCAATTCGGCTCTGTTTTCTAAAATAATGTAATTTGTCATGATTACTGGTTTCTAAGTTTCTAGGTTTCTGGTTTCTATTGTTATGCTACCTTGCTGTAAATGTTTCTTAATTTATCTAATGCTCTGTAAGTTCTTATTTTTGCATTCGCTTCGCTGATATCAAGTATTTCTCCCATTTCAGCGAACGATTTATTCTCAAAAAATCTCAATTCTATTAATGTCAGGTCTTCAGGAGATAAATGAAGCAAGGACTTTTTCAGGTTCATAATCAGTTCGGCATCTACCCCGTCTGATTCGTTAGCCATGTTTTTAAGTCCCTGTTCATTTAAACTTATAACGCGGGCTTTCTTTGAATTTCTGTAGAACATATTTATTTCGTTGATGGCGATGCGATATAACCAGCTCGAAAAAGGAAAACCCATGTCTTTATATTTCGGAATGCTTGCAAGTGCTTTAATGAAGACAGAAGAAGTGATATCCCTTGCATCATCTAAGCTCTCCATTCTTTTGTAAACGAATTTTAAAATCGGTTCATAGTACTTAATATAAAGCCGCTCGAAACTTTGCGGATTCGTTTTGCTTTCTTCAATTAATTTTTTTTCTATTTCGCTATCCATGAAAGCTTATTTCTTGCATTTAAAATCGTAAGCTGCTTTATCCAATCCTTTCCACATATAATGTACCAAAGGCAGCGGTGATAATCTAAAAAGAACAACCGTTTTATCATCATCTTTACAATCCATAACTGAAACTTTGTAATTCAATGTTAATGGTTTTTGAGTCATGTAATCCAGCATAAGAACTGTTCCTTCATAAAAGGCACCACCATCATCACACAATTTTTCTGATTTGTTGGTGACAACTGCAGTAATTAATTTTTCTTTTGGAATAGATTTCATTGCAGCGGCGAGTCCTTCGTAATAAACTTTCAAATGGCTTTCTATAGTTTTGGCATCTATCTTTTGTTTACCATCGAGGTACCATAAAAAAACGTAGCTCCAGTAAGCATCACTTTCTTTTTTCGACCATCCCGGCGCGAAACGGATTTCTTCAATACCTTTGTAAGGAATGGAAGGCGCAAAACTAATCGGGAAAGGAATTTTTTCTGTCCCCCAACCTGCCGGAACCGGAAAAGAATAAGGCGTTTCAATTTCCTGCGCGGAAAGCGATAATGTAAAGAGGCAGAATAAGAGTATTAATTTCTTCATTTATCTATGCAATGCCAGTAAAGCGGGAAAGGTACAAAAAGCCCCCTCTTTTTTTGAATAAGCTTGGGTTTTAGGGGGATAGATTTAGGAAGATTTGTGATTCGGGCCGCCTATAACATCCCCCCGTCTGCGACTGCGTCGGACGTCCCCCTTCAAAGGGGGAATAAACCGCCCTTTGTACAAACTACCGAGAAGCATTGCCCCTTCGAAGGGGCCGTCCACCGGAGGTGCAGACGGGGGATGTTATAACGAAACCCCAAAAATGCTACAAAACATAGCAAGGTTTTATTCCCCCGCAATATAATTTTGCCTTTATGAAAAACATTATCATCCCTTACAATCCAAGGCTGAAAGAATACGCAAGGAAATTACGGAAAGCCGGAAATTTATCAGAAGTGATTTTATGGAAAGAAATTAAAAAGAAAAGTTTAGGCCTTGAGTTTCATCGTCAGGTTCCAATTGATAATTACATAGTGGATTTTTATTGTCACGAATTAATGTTAGCGATTGAAGTTGACGGAAGCATCCACGAACTGGAAAATATGAAACTAAACGACATTGAACGCCAGAAAAGACTCGAGTCTTTTGGAATAAAATTTATCAGATTTGAAGATTTTGATGTGAAGAATAATCTGGAGATTGTTCTTAGTGATTTGCGGGCGAAGGTGGAGGAGCTCAAGGACATCCGCCGCCCCACCTAAAGGTGGACCTACCCCTTCGAAGTTGACATCCCCCGCTCCACCTAAAGGTGGACCTACCCCTTCGAAGGGGTAATGTTCCGTATATATGTACAAACAACCGAGAAGCATTGCCCCTTCGAAGGGGCCGTCCACCGAAGGTGCTGACGGGGGATGTTTTGCGCAGACGGGGGATGTCATTGTACACTCTTCAACCTTCCCTTCTCCTCATCATTACTCCGCTTCACATTCTGATTTAAACGCATCTTCCCGAATTTCCACATGATCCATAAACGGAAACGGCGGGTGTCGTTGCGCTCGGTGTAATATGAGTACTGACCACCGACCTGATTTGTCCACGGACGGATATCAGTGTAGAATGCATCGAATAAACTTATTGAAATATCGAGTTTCTTTTTGAAGAAGGATTTGAAGAGAACAATATCTACTCTTCCGTTCGGGTAATAAGTTTGTATGCCATCGCGATTTAAGCTGGTGTAATTACCGGAGACCTGAATTTTCATGTCCTTCGGAAGAATAATATCGGTGGCGCAATAAGATTCAGCCATATAAGAATAATTCGTTATTTGTATGTCGTTTATCATCGTGGAACAATCGCGGTAATTAATAGAGGCGTAAAAATAGACGTTGATCCACTTCGTTTGTTTTTGTATGGTGACATCAAAGTGGGTAAAATTTATTGCTTTAAAATTAAATACAGAATCTACATTGGCTTTTGTATTCAGGTTGGCGTAGGCATAAAAATAAATATTGTCGCGCATGGCATCGTAACTTGCACGGAAATTTATAAAACGATTGTAATTATAATTTAATCCCATCGAATGCGCGAACTGCGGTTTCAAATACGGATTACCTGCACCATTGCTGTAAATGTCATTAAAACTGCGCGAGGGATTTAACTGATCGTAACTCGGACGGCCAATGCGGTAAGAATAATTTGCTTGAATTGAATTTTTATCGTTCAACTTATAATCAATGGAACCGCTTGGAAAAAAATTAATATAATCCCTGTGCAGTGTAAATGGTTTTGGCGCGTTGCTTGCATTTATTAATGTATGTTCAGCACGCACGCCAATGCTGATGTCTAATTTTTTCCATTCTTTTCCTAAAGTTAAATAACCCGCGAGGATGCGCTCTTTGTAATTGTAATTGTTGGAGTAAGCACTATCCACATACAAATCGTTAGTGGTGAAATCCGTCAAGTACACATCCGACTTCGCATAATTATCCACGAAACTCGATTTCGCTCCTGTCTCCATGCGGAAACCTTTTTTTAATTGTTTATCGAAATCCAGTTTTTGGGTATACACATTAAAATCAATAGTGTTCTTTACACCAAAGCGGTTAACAGGTAACACTTCCACTCCTGCATTATCATAAAAACGACTTTCGTTGAAGCGGGAAATCTTTTCATCATAATTGGTGTAATCGGTGGAGAAAACTAAGTTGGTGACGGAATCAAATTTATGACTCACATTAAAATTATAAGTGGGATTTACCACATCCGATCTTGTTTCGATGATGAATTTATTGGTGTTGTAATTTACATAACCGGGACTGAGTACATCTAATTGCGCCACTTCTTTATTGGGCGTGCTGCCAATGTTGGCGTTCACATTTAAACCAATACTTGTTTTTTTACTCAGTTCGTAATCCATGCCGCCGTTAAAAAAGAAGAGTTGTTTCTTAGGCTGCTGGTTGCCTTGCGACAAGATCTCAAAAGTGCCGGTGGTATCGGTTACGGTACGGTAAAAATAATTATCGGTTTTGAAATTAAGATAATTGGCATTGATACTGCTGAACAAGGTGAGTTTATTGGTTTTGAAATTGAGATTTAAAAATGTGCCGCCTCTCCAGTTATCGCCTTTGCTTACACTTTGGGCCAGACTGCCATTAAAACCTTTTACTTTTGCTTTCTTTAAAACAATATTTATTAAACCTCCTGTACCGGCAGCATCGTAACGCGCGGGCGGATTGCTGATGATCTCGATAGTGGACACCGATTCGGCGGGCATACCCATTAATAAATTTATCATTTGTGTGGCGGGAATTTGCTGCAAACGTCCATCCATTAAAAAGCGCACGCCTCCTTTGCCGTTAATGGTAATATTGTTTTGCGCATCCACATTTACACCCGGGATGCGTTTTAATAACTCAAATACCGTATTACCCGCCGTGAAAATATTGTTCTCCACATTCATCACTATGGTACCGCGCTTAAACTCTATGCTTGGTTTTATGACCGATACCGACACCTCTTTTAAATTGACGCCTGTTGCTTTTAAAATTTGTACGGGTAAATTTAGGGCAGAAAGGGAATCAACGGTAAAAGTATTTGTGGTGGCCGGGGCAAAACACACGTTATTGAATTTTATGAAATAATTACCCGGTTTTACTTTCTCGAAAACAAAAGCCCCTGCGCTATCGCTTACATTGCCTTTTACCAGACTGCTATCCTTCCCATTTAATAAAGCCATAGCACAAAACGGTACCGGTGCCCGTGCCGAATCTGTTACGCTGCCTTTAATAAAGTTTTGAGAGAATGAACTGCTACTAATGAAAATGAAGAGAATGAGGGATAGAGACTGTTTCATCGGCTTGTACTTGTAATAAAAGATGGTTACCATAAATATAAACCGATACCATTCCTTTATTATAATTCAGAAAAATAATAAAAGTAACGGGGTTTTTAAAATTTAATTGCGTTCATAAAGATTAATACACTTTAAAACCTAAAAGGTTCATTTAGCTTCAGTATTAAATACGATTAAATAGTGGAAAGTTGAATTGGCAATAAACGGCTCAGATAACAAATTCGCTTGAACGGGCTATTTTTTGACTATTACCTGAGAAGTAGGAAGCTTTCTATCGATTGGAGATTTGCCGTCTTTGGTTAATTCAACAATTACGTTTTCTATGTAGATTTTGTTGTATTTACTTAGATCTCCGGCTGCGAGTTCGTTTATGGCTGTAATAAGACCGGCGTTTGCAGAATTTCCTTTATAATTAAATTCCTTTAAACCGCTTTTTGAGCTTACTGATACTAAGCCTGAAATTATTTTACAATTCTCACTGTCATTACCAACCAAAACTAATTTTTTGCAATTTTTTATGTCCCCTGAATGTACTATACTGTCGTTTACTACACAATCGAAAGTGGCATATAAAGTGTTTAATGGTTTTTTGGTTTCCTGAGCATTAGCTTTAGAAAAGAAAAACAAGGTCATTAGCAGTGTGAAAGTAATGGTTTTCATATGTGTCTTTTACCGGTTAATAGAGCCATAATGCAAGCTACTTAAAAAGTCACATGTTTTCTGTTACTGTAGGGATTACATTCGCCACAGCAAACCGCGCAAACGAGTGCAGCCTTCATTCGTTTTAAGAAGGACCAACGTCAACCTACACCCTACCTCAATTTTTTGTTTCTTTTTGAATTTTTTAATTTTTTATTAGATAGATATAGTAATCCACTTACTCCTAATTTAAGATTATTTTGTTGGAATTTAGATTGGCCACTATCTATTATTACTCCATTGTAGTCTATATCTTTAAATGAAGCTATACCACTTAAATTCAAATATGAAACATAAACCCTAATAAGAAACCCAGCAAATGTTTTATTATCATCTGTAATCGTTTCTTTCAATTTAAATACTATACCAAAATCAGTTCCCAATATCATTTCCTTATCAAATCTATATTCCCTTTCAAAATAAAAGTTCTCACCCTGTTTTTTATAACCCATTGTGTTTGATAGAGAATTGTTTCCGGCACCCAAAACAAAGTTACCATAGGGAACAATCCTTAGCCATTTTCTTAACTCATAATTTCTTTGCAAACCAATACGCCATAAAATAAAAGAAGGTCCACCAACATCTTGATCTATTTGTCTATAATACGTGGGATCCGATTTATAAAACTCATCATTCCGATATTTATTATTACTCCGGCTAAACATAAAGCATATATGGGTACCAAAACCCCATTTATTTTTAAAATAAAAATTAGGTCCTGGCGTAGTTATAGTTGTGTAATACTGCTTTGCTGAATTTATGAAAATATCTGCCCGGCCAGGTAGTTCAGAAACTTTAGTGCGAATACCTACACCACAACCCACCTCAACAAAATCCAAATCCCATCTAAACGATATGGTATCCACTTGCGCCCTAACAGCACTGCAAATGTATAATAACAATATCCAACTATTTTTCATCAATAGAGTTTAATCGCATAGATAGAATCCATTAAAGTAGTTTCATCCATCAACTTTAGTGTGACATAAAATTTATATCTACCCGGCCATTGCGGAGGTTTTACCAATATTAGATCAGCATAAGTAGGCAACGGATTATTCTTATAATCAGGATAATTTTTCCTTGAAAGATACATTGGTCCATTATCTTCAATACTTTTAAGATCGGAATAACTGCCGGTGAAATGCATGAAACATCTATTCAATAAACTTCCTTTAGGAAATCCCGAAGCGAAACTATCATTACAAGTAATAGATATAGACTTAATTCCGTTTTCACAAATAACAGAACTTTCATGCTCATCAAAATACCTAAAGTCTTTTTGTACTGTGGTAAATAAATTCATTCGGAAACCATAAACATTCATTCTCAGAGAATCAACCCAATAAACTTGTGGCATTTCGCCTGAATTATCAAGCGGATAAATATCCAAATCATTTATCCGGAATAACATTTCCTTATCGGAATGTTTTGTACACGACAAGCCAAAAAGAAATAGAAAAAGTACTAAAAAAAGATTCTTCATTTAAAACTTAGCTAGTATAAATATACAAATTCATTAATATGGGATCGCGGCCGCACACCCATGAGGCGGCCGGCC
>CAZRNW010000062.1:0-11167 GCA_964601535.1 uncultured Flavobacteriaceae bacterium | reverse complement strand
AAACGGAAAAACAAAATTTCATTACCTTTATTTTTGAAAATGTTAAGAGTTATCGGTTGTCAGTTATCAGTTAAATTTCTTTGTTAACTTTACAGCCAATAACCAATAACTAATAACTCTTCAATGCAACTATATTCTGTAAATGCCGGGTATTTTAAATTAGATGGCGGTGCCATGTTTGGTGTGGTTCCTAAAAGCTTGTGGAAAGAATTAAATCCTCCTGATGAAAACAATATGTGCAGTTGGGCTATGCGTTGTTTGTTAATTCAGGATGGGAATAAATTAATTCTTGTAGATAATGGCATGGGAAACAAGCAAAGCGATAAATTTTTTGGCTTTTATTATTTGCATGGAGATGATAATCTAGAAAAATCTTTAAAGAAGCATGGTTTTGGAATGGATGATATTACGGATGTATTCTTAACACATTTGCATTTTGACCATTGTGGAGGAAGTATAAAGTTCAACAAAGATAAAACTGGATACGAGCCTGCTTTTAAAAACGCAAAATACTGGAGCAACGAAAAACATTGGAACTGGGCAACACATCCGAACGCAAGAGAGAAAGCGAGTTTCCTAAAGGAAAATATTATGCCGATTCAGGAGAGCGGACAATTAAATTTTACTAAAGAGGGTGAATCGCCCCTTGGTTTTGAAATTAAAGAAGTTTACGGTCACACCGAAGCTATGATGCTGCCAATGGTGAAGTATAAAAACACAACTATTGCTTACATGGCAGATTTAATTCCTTCATCGGGACATATTCCAATTCCATACGTAATGGGATATGATATGCGTCCTTTAGATACTATAAACGAAAAAGAAGCAATGCTTAATAAAGCGGTTGAGAATAACTGGACTTTATTTTTTGAACATGACCCGAAAGTGGAGTGTTGTACTTTGCAAAAAACTGAGCGTGGTGTGAGGATGAAAGATGTTGTGAAAGTTTCTGAAATTTAAACCATTTCTTTGCTGGTTACTTTTTGATATAGTTTTTCGTATAGCGGAAGAATAGCGTTTATATCAAATTTTTTAGCTTGATTAAAAGCATTGTCTTTAAATTTACTAAGGAGTTTTTCATCGCTTAATAATTTGATGGCATTGGCAGCCATTTCATCAACATCACCAACATTACTTAAAAAACCAGTTACACCATTTATATTTACCTCAGGCAAACCGCCGGTGTTAGTTGAAATTACCGGAATACGCATAGCCATTGCTTCGAGTGCAGCTAAACCAAAACTTTCGGTTTCACTTGGTAAAATAAACAAATCCCCCATTTTCAAAACATCCATCGGGTCGTTTATTCTTCCGAGACTTATAATATCGTTACAGGTATTTAATTCACGGCAAAGTTTTTCTATTGCAGGGCGTTCAGGCCCGTCGCCCACCAAAATTAATTTAGTAGGAACAGCTTTACGTACTTTATCGAATACTTTTAAAACATCTTCAACGCGTTTTACCTTGCGGAAATTAGAAACGTGTACCATTATTTTTTCGCCCTTAGGTGCATAATGTTTACGTTCGCAATTAATTTCTGTTTTGTTGTAATCTTCAATATTGATGAAATTCGGTATGACATCAATTTTATTATCTATTTTAAAAGCGGTTAGTGTATCTTTTTTCAGGCTTTCAGAAACTGAAGTGATAGCGTTGCTATTGTTTAATGAAAAACGGATGACAGGTTCAAAAGAAGGATCTCTTCCTACTAAAGTGATATCAGTTCCATGTAAAGTAGTGATGTATGGTAAAAATATTTTTTTCGATTTTAAAATTTGCTGAGCAAGGTAGGCAACAGATGCATGTGGAATGGCATAATGCACATGCAAAACATCAAAACGTTCGTACATGGCAACATCAACAATTTTACTTGCTAAAGCCGATTCGTAAGGTTGGTATTCGAACAAAGGGTAATCGTTGACGCTAACCTCATGATAAAATAAATTCTCGTTAAACGGATTTAAACGGAAAGGTAAATTATAAGCCATGAAATGAACCCGATGGCCTTTTTTAGCCAGTGCTTTTCCGAGTTCAGTCGCAACAACGCCGCTTCCGCCAAATGTAGGGTAACAAACAATTCCGATGTTCATGCGGTAAAATTACGAATTTATAAACTACCTTTGCAGGCGAAATGAATTACAAAATAGAAAGCCTTAATACAGAGCAAGCTGAACAATTAGAGCAAGGGAAATTACTGCCTGTAATGGAAGATTTTTACACCATACAGGGAGAAGGTTTTAATTCGGGTAAACCTGCTTATTTTGTAAGGGTAGGAGGTTGTGATGTGGGTTGTCACTGGTGTGATGTAAAAGAAAGCTGGGATGCTTCAGTTCATCCTTTAGTGAAAACAGATGATGTTGTTGCAAAAATTATGGAGTCCGGCTCAAAAGCGGTTGTCATTACGGGAGGAGAACCTCTTCAATACAATCTGGATTATATAACTTCTGAATTAAAGAAAAAAAGTATTGAAACTTTCATCGAAACTTCGGGAGCCTATCCGTTAAGTGGAAATTGGGATTGGATTTGTTTATCACCTAAAAAAACCATGAATCCTTTACCTGATATTTACGATAAAGCAAACGAACTGAAAATTATTATTTACAATAAAAATGATTTTGACTGGGCACTTGAACAAGCTTCGAAAGTAAATAGTAAATGTTTGTTGTTTTTACAGCCTGAGTGGAGCAAAAGCGAAGAAATGATGCCTTTGATAGTGGAATTTGTGAAAAAGCACCAAAACTGGATGGTTTCTCTGCAAAGCCATAAATACATGAACATTCCATAAGCGTTTTTGAGGGTGTATAAACCCCTTTTACCACTCATCATTTATTATTTCCCCTTATTTTTATTTAATTGTATTTTTAGTCATTAATAATGACCAGAAAACAAAAAATATATTGGTTGTGCCAGATTAGCGGATGGTTGTTTTTCGTGATTCTGAACATTGTTTTTTACGGAATCAGTAATGCCACTTCTGTAAAAGAAATATTTAATTTCCTTTTGCTATTTGTAATGGGAATTATATTCACCCATATTTACCGATATTTTATTCTGAAATATAAAATCATCAAACTGCAGATTTTTTATCAGTTAGTGTTTATTGTTTTGGCGAGTATTTTTTTATCAGCACTTTATTTCAGGATTGGTTCACTTTTTAGTATCACATTATTTAATCCCGAGGTAATTATAAACGGTGTGGTGCCTTTTGTTTTCTGGTCGCTGATTTATTTTGGTTTTCATTATTTACAGAATTACAAAAAAACAGAAATCCAGAATTTGCGATGGGAGGCTTCTAGTAAGGATATTGAATTAAATAAATTGAAATCCCAGTTAAATCCGCATTTCATGTTTAACAGCATGAATAGTATCCGTGCACTAATCGATGAAAATCCTGCCAAAGCGAAAGAAGCAGTAACGCAGTTATCAAATATTCTCCGCAACAGCTTATTAATGAATAAGAGCAAAGAAATTTTGCTGGAAGAAGAATTAAAAATTGTAAGGGATTATCTTGATTTGGAACATATAAGATATGAGGAAAGATTGAAATATGATTTTCAAATCGAAGAAGCCACACTTAAAAAAAATGTTCCGCCTTTAATTGTCCAGTCGCAGGTTGAAAACGCAATTAAACACGGTATTTCTAAATTGCCAAAAGGCGGTTCAGTAAATGTGAGTGCGAAAATTTCAGCAAATGATTTGCTAATTGAGGTTAAGAATACAGGAAAGCTTAATAGTGAAAAAAGTGAAACCGGTTTTGGTTTAGATAACAGCAGGCACCGTTTGGAATTGCTTTATGGAAACGCAGCAAGCATTGAAATAGGAAACACAAGTAATAACGAAGTATCAGTAAAAATTAAAATACCATTTAAATAAAAGTATATGAAAGCGATTATTATAGATGACGAACGTTTAGCCCGTCAGGAATTAAAAAATTTATTGTCGGTACATAAAGAAATTGAAGTCGTGGCCGAATGCGCCAATGCAGAAGAGGCTAAAGAAAAAATTGCTTCAATAAGTCCTGATGTTATTTTCCTCGACATTCAAATGCCGGGAAAAACGGGATTGGAATTATTGGAAGAAATTTCAGCTTTGCCAGAAGTTGTTTTTGTTACTGCATACGATGAATATGCCATCCGTGCATTCGAAATAAACGCTTTGGATTATTTATTGAAGCCTGTTCAACCACAACGGTTGGCAGAAACAGTAAAAAAATTATTAAATAAGGAAGGAGTTGAACGGAAAGAAAATGATTCGCCATTAAATGAAGAGGATCAGGTATTTGTGAAAGATGGTGAAAAATGTTGGTTCGTCAGTTTAAAAAATATTAGGTTGTTCGAATCGGAAGGTAATTATGTGCGTGTTTATTTTGATACTTACAGGCCGCTTATTTTAAGAAGCTTAAATAGTTTGGAAACCCGTTTGTCCGAAAAGTCTTTTTTTAGGGCCAGCCGTAAGCATATTATTAATTTAAAATGGGTCGACTCAATTGAGACTTGGTTTAACGGCGGCTTAATGGTTAAATTAAAGGGGGGACAAGAAGTGGAAATATCGAGGCGTCAGGCGGTTAAACTAAAAGACATAATGAGTTTATAAACATAAGATTACAATTGTTAATTAAATTAAGAGCTCTAAACAGTTTAGTTTTTTGTTTTTTTAATCTTTATTCACTATTTTTATAACTATAACTACAAACACTAATTACATGAAAAAGAATCTACAATTAACCGCATTAGCCGTTGCACTTTGTTGCTTAGGTTTAAATGCCCAAACTGGGAAGAAAGTAGCAGGAACTAACGTTATTTCTCCAAACCCAACTAAAAGCTCTCACGCAGCACATGACAAAGCCCCTGTTAATCAGGGAAGATGTGGTACTCAAACTCCTCACGGCGAATGGGAATCATGGACAGAAGAAAAATTAGCTCAGGTTGAAGCTGAGAATGCAAAATTTATGGAGCAATACAAAACCAGCCCGAATGGTAAACAAATGGTTCAGTATACCATTCCTGTTGTATTCCATATTATTCATACCGGATCCGTTCCTGGTGCAAGTTTGAACCTTTCACAAGCTCAGATTACTGACCAGTTGAATATTTTAAATGCAGATTTTAAATCAGCAGGTTTAAACAATGGTTTATGTCCATCTGTTTTTTTACCGGTTAAAGCTGATGCTGAAATCACTTTCTGTTTAGCAACTAAAAACCCTACAGGTGCAACTTTACCTGAACCGGGAATTGACAGAAGGAATTACACTTCAATTACAGGTCTTGCTGCGCCAGGTAGTGGTTACAGCCAAGGAACTTGTGATGGTACAATTAAACCACAAACTATTTGGGACCCTACACGTTACTGTAATGTTTGGGTTTGTCCTTTAAGCGGTGGTTTATTAGGTTATGCAACATTCCCTATTGGTACAACTTTGACCGGAATTACCGGAAATGGTTCATCTACTACTGACGGTGTTGTTTGCGGATGGCAATTTATCGGAAGTATTGGTTCTGCGTCACTTGCTGGGCAATATAACAAAGGCCGTACACTTGTTCATGAATTAGGTCACTGGTTAGGCTTACGTCATATTAATGGTGATGCTAATTGTGGAAATGACTTTGTAACTGATACTCCAACTCAAGATCAATTACACGGTGGTTGTATTGCCTCAACCGGAACTTACCACGCAGGTTTGTGTTCAGGTACAACAGGTGAAATGACAATGAATTATATGGATTATACTGATGATGCTTGTATGTACATGTGGTCTTCAGGTCAAAAAACCCGGATTCAGCAATGTATGGTTCAAGGTACTTATCGTAGTATGTTAACTACAAGTGCAGCTACTTTATGTGCTTTAACAGCAACTGCTCCAACAGCTAACTTCTCTACGGCAAGTACGGCTTGTGTAGGTTCAGCAATTACAACAACCAATAACTCAACAGGTATTCCTACACCAACTTATTCTTGGTCTGCAGCACCAACAAGTGCTACATTCAGTCCAAGCAGCACAGCATCTAATCCTTCAATTACCTTTGGTAGTGCAGGAAACTATGTTGTTACTTTAGTTGCTACAAACTCATTAGGTGTAAACTCTTATACTCAATCAGTTTCTGTTTCAACTTGTGCAGCAGTTTGTACAGCTTCAATCACTAACGTTCAATCAACTGCAACTCTTAATCTTGCAGTAGCAGGTACAGATACAACAACACCTGGTTGTAGCCCTAAAGCGGGTTATATCTTCGGTTCTAACTGTTATCAGGACCGTGAAAAAGCAGAGTTCTTTGCACAAAGTATGTATTCTTCAATCTCAACTCCAAAAATTAAGAGTGTTGTGGTGTTATTCTTTAAGAATGGTACACAAGGAACAGGTGGTACAGCTTCTGTACCGGTTAACTTAAAACTTTACAACGGTACAATGGCAGGTGGTCCAACAGGAACTACCACTCCGATTGCAACAACAACCGCTAACTTAGGTATGATTCTTGGTACAACTCCAACCACTTCTGTTACAAATTGTGGTGCTCCAGTTGTATTTGCAAGTCCAATTATCATTCCTTACAAATATAACTTCCCATCTTATCCAACTGCTCCTGCAACAAACGGATTCTTTGCTTCAGTTATGACTCCAACAACCTCTGGTGATACAGTAGTTGTTATGTCTGATAACACTTTAACAACAGGAACTAACTGGGAATTATGGAACCCAAGCGGATGGTATAATATATCTCCTACATGGGGTGGTTTTGATGCTGCAATGGCTATGATTCCTGAGATTACTTGTTCTATCACTACAGGTTTCAGCGAGAGCGTATTGGCACAAAACGTAACATTAATGCCAAATCCTACTACAGGTCAATTCCATATTGCTACAACTTTACCACATGCTACCGATCTTACTTTAACAGTAACAAATGCATTAGGTCAGGTTATAACAAAAGCTGAAATAAGTAATGCAACCAACAGCTATTATACAGTAGATTTATCTTCTTATAATAATGGTGTTTATTTCATCGAATTACAAGGTAAAGACGAGAAAGTCGTTAAGCGTGTGATTCTCAATAAGTAGTTATTTCTTAAATTAATTAAAGCCGTCACAATAATTGTGACGGCTTTTTTATTGGCATTATATTTGTAATATTATACTTATGAATAGGTTAATAGTTTTATGTTTATTTATATCAACGGTTTCAAGCGCACAGAACAAACAAATTGAGCAAGGCGTAACCAAGCTTTTTAATTCCTATGCAACAGTCGCTAATATTCCGGGATTATCAGTTTGTGTTTCTCTTAATGGTAAAACGGTTTACAGCAATTCTTTTGGTTATTCTGATATCAATAATAAAATTCATGCCAACGATAGCAGTCTTTACCGCATTGGCAGTATAACAAAATTATTTACAGCTGCGGCTTTTGTGAAATTAATCGAGGGTGGGGTGTTAAAGGAACAGGATTATATAAGCAGATATGTTGATGTGCCGAAAAAAATTCAGGTTGTAAAGTTAGGGCAATTAGCGGCAAATACCGGTGGCATCAGGCATTACGGTGCGCATGAAATCACTTCGCAGAATGAAGCCACACATAAAAAACTGGAAACGGCCTTAGGACATTTTATCAATGATAGTTTATTATGTTATCCCGGAGACAAATATATTTATTCGAGTTACGGTTATATTTTATTAGGAGCCGCTATCGAAAATCAACAGCAAAAAAGTTTTAATAAGGTAATTGATTCTTTGGTGATTAAGCAGGCAGAACTAAAACATACCTGTCCCGAAATTTTAACTCAGAAAACGCCGAATAAATGTATGTTTTATTATCCGTCGAAATCAGGATTTTCATTTGCGCCTGGCGAGGATAACAGCTATAAATGGCCCGCCGGCGGTTATTTGTCTACCCCAAGTGATTTAGTAAAATTTACGAACGAATTATTAAATGAAAAAATAATTTCAAAAAATTCTTTGCCTTTCATGCTGAGTTCCCAAAAAACATCCGATGGAAAAGAAACAGGTGCTGCATACGGATTTAAATTGGGAGTTGATAATAAAGGAAGAAAAGTAATATTCGTTGGCGGAGAACCTGAAGGAGCCAGGGCTTTTTTGTTAATGTATCCTGAGGAAAAACTAGTGATTTCGGTTTGTGCTAATGTTTACAAAGCGCCAATTTCAGAGGGAGAAATGGAAACTATAGCCGGTTATTTTTTGAATGATTATGGCATCGAAAAAAATATTTTGCCCAGCAAGCCTTTTAAATTCATGACCAGAAATGACGGACGCGATATTGAAGGTGATTTAATTGTTGATGGAAAAAAGGGAATCATAATAGGATTAACTCGAGCTGAAATGCCGATTCTTGATATTGTAAAAGACAAAAACGAAATACGGATAATTGCACTTTCAAATTCAGGAATCATTAATATTTGGCTTACACCCGAGAAAGAAGGTTACAAAGGCAAATGGGGTCACGATAAGCCCCTGATGGATTTTAAGATGATGTAATTAATTAATGCAGGTAATTGCGGTAAAACGCATACATGTAGGCCATCCAATTGTATTGTTCCTGAGTAAATCTGCAACGGCAACCCCAATAACTCATAATATTATCTACAGGGGGAACGTAATACTGATTATTTGCATCTTTTGGTCCGTAAACAAAACCACAAGGGGCCGCACCTGAACCTACGCTATATGGATCAGCCTCCGTATCACAAAAGCCATCGCCCATTGTTTGACAATTACTTCCATTAACTAATTCACTGCTTGGTCCGTCCTCTGAAAGCGTTGAGATTTCAGCAAAAGTGTGAGGTAATCCAAAGAAGTGTCCCATTTCGTGAACGGCTGTCATACCCGTAAATGCCGACTTCAGCATCACAATTAAATCTTTTCCTCCAGGTCCATAAGCATAACCTGCTTTCGGTGGTACAATCATTTGTTGAACTAAATAAATATTAATTGTTTTTTCGGTAAACCAGTTATAATTACCTGTTATTTTAAATTCATGGTTAGGCCGGTCCCATTTGTTGTATTCGTGTTCCGGAATAAAAACAGTGCTGCAATTCATGAACTGAAGACAAATCGGTTTAAAATATTTATTCAGAATAGCAATACAAGCGGCATATTGGCCTGTAGTTACGTTTGGATTGCCGAGGCTATCGAGAAAAACGTAGAATACAATTGATAATTTTTTGTTTAGGCAAGTATCATGTGGAAGAAGTGTACCGCTAGGAGCAGCAATAAAATTATTGTATTGTTTACGCATAGCAGCGTAATTATCGGGTAATTTACTCCCGCATTCCTGCGAAAAAGCAAGAAAACCGCTGAAAAGAACTATTGTAAGTAAAAATACCTTTAGCCGCATTAAATTGTGGTTTTAAAACCAAATTTTAATTATATTTGTTATACATCAAATCTAATTAAAATTTTTAATGATTAAAAGGTTTGCGCGTTTTTTTTTAGTTCTTCTGTTTGCACTTTTCTCTGTTAAAGGCTTCTCGCAAACTGTTGTTGCTACTCCATCGGCAGGCTGTGCTCCATTGGTTGGTGTTTCTTTTACAGGTTTAACAGGCGCCAGTTCTATACTATGGACATTTGGAGACGCTGCTTCGGCAAATACTAATAATCCAACCCATACCTATGTTTCTCCTGGTAATTATATTGTAACGTATACGGCTATTGTTTCAAGTGCGCCAATCACACAAACTATAATGGTAAAAGTGTTCGGTAAACCAACACCTAATTTTTCATATACTCTTCCTGCAAGTCATTGCGCACCTATGACTGTTCCTTTCACCGATTTATCCGTTGGCAGCGGTACTACGCCAATTACACAATGGCAATGGGCTTATGGTGATGGAGGAATAGGGAATACCCAAAATCCAACTTACGTTTACACGATTCCCGGTACATTTAATGTGACTTTAATTGCAAAAGATGCTAATGGTTGTGATTCGACTATTACAAAAACAGCAATCATAAAAGTATCAGCGCAACCAACTGTAGTTATAAGTAGTAACCCACTATCACTTAATTCATGTACTGTTCCGTTTACAGCTGCCTTTAGTGGCACGAATTGCGTAACAGGCTCTCCAATGGGAGGTCCTTTAACTTATGCCTGGGGTTTTGGTAATGGGCAAACATCTACGTCTGTAACGCCTTCACCTGTTACGTATACGAATAATGGTGCTTATACAGTTTCATTAACTTGCACAGATAATAACCAATGTTCGAAAACAGTTTCAACTACTGTGAATTTATTGGCCCCTAAAGTAAATGTGAAAATTCCTGATACTGTTTGTTATGGTTCATATTTAGTTATTAAAGATACTTCCAATGCTGGATTTACTTCATGGAGTTGGGGAGATGCTACACCTAACGTAACCAATATTCCAACCGATACAGTTATGCATTGGTTTTTTACACCGGGTAATCAAACAATAACCGTAACTGCTTTTATTGGCGGATGTACACATGTAAAAACTTTTCCGATTTATGTACAGAAGGTTGTAGCGAGCTTTACCGCAACACCACCCTCATTTACTTGTTATAGTCCTTTTCAGGTCAGTTTTATAAATACGTCGAGTGGAGGGGCGACGAATTACCTCTGGTTCATTCCGACTAATTCCACGCCGAGTAATTACACAACAACGACTGCCAATCCTACTTATTCGATAACGCAAGGCACAAATAGCCCTTATACAATTTATACAATGTATAAACCAGTTGTTACTTTGATTGCCATATCTAATTGGGGTTGCAGGGATACTGTACAGCACCAATATGATTCGATCAGACGTATTACTTCATATTTTTATACTGATAAAAGTGAAGGTTGTGTTCCTTTAACGGTGAAATTTACTGATTCGAGTTTTTCACAGCAACCTATTAATTTTTACAGCTGGAATTTCGGAGATGGAAGTCCGATTGTGTCCGGGCCAACGAGTACTGTAGTAATACATACTTATACGGCTGTTGGAACTTATTCTGTAACACATATTGTACAAAACGTACCGGGTTGCAGGGATACATCTTTCATTAAATGGATACATGTTGTTAATCCGCCAAATCCGAGCTTTACTTTTTCTCCTTCTACGGTCTGTTGGAATGTGCCTGTGCAAATCATTAACACAACAACTGTAAATCCCGGTGATACAATTAATCACTGGCATGTGAACAGCGACGGAACT
>CAZRNW010000061.1:9789-11168 GCA_964601535.1 uncultured Flavobacteriaceae bacterium | reverse complement strand
GATGGTTTTATAATACGTTTAAAAAAGAGCATTTGGGTGAGAAAATTAATGAAGACGCATTCCGTTATCCTGGACCCATACCTTTTAGTAAAGAAACAGCGGTTTTAATGATGGCCGATGGGGTAGAAGCCGCCTCAAGATCACTCAAAAAGTATGACGCATTAACAATAAATGAGCTCGTGGATCGTATTATTGACTACAAAATCAGTGAAAATCAGCTAATAAATGCGGAAATTACCTTTAAAGACATTACTACAGTTAAAAAAATATTCAAAAAACGACTGATGAATATGTATCATGTGCGGATAGAATACCCGAGGTAAAGCACTGTTTTTTAGTATTTTGTCAAAAAATTAGTATCTTTGTAAAAACCCATTTATGCGTAAATTATTAATACTTTTCCCGGTTTTTTTACTGTTTTTTTCTTCATGTAAAATTTTCAGATCAAATCTGATGTTGAAGACAAAAGCTGATTATAAATACGATAAGCTGACTGATTCACTATCGAATCAGGATTATAAATTAACGGCAAATGATCAGATACAATACAGGGTATTTACGAACGACGGTTTTAAATTAATTGACCTTGCCAACCAGGCAAATATTATTTACCGTAACGATTTGGATGTTTTGGTAGAGAGCGACGGGCTTGTTAAATTACCAATGATTGGCTACGTTAGGTTAGAAGGCTATACCATCCGCGAAGTAGAAAAATTACTGGAAGAAAAGTATTCTGAGTATTATGTAAAGCCTTTTGTGACAGTTAGAGTAACAAATAAGCGTGTTATTGTTTTTCCCGGTAACGGAGGTATTGCAAAAGTTTTACCGCTTTCTAATAATAACACCACAGTTTTGGAAGCTATTGCCCTTTCAGGAGGTATTACAGATGACGGTAAAGCGTATAAAGTGAAACTCATCCGTAATTACAGGAATTCGAAACCTGAAGTATTCATGATGGACCTTTCCACTATTGATGGTCTCGCCGCAGGAAACACAAAAGTATTAGCGAATGATATTATTTACATTGAGCCCCGTTACCGTCTTGCACGTACAGTAGCAGCGGAGTTAGCTCCTATTGTGAGTATTATATCAAGTACCATTTTAATTTACAGTGTATTTAGAATCAAGTAATGCTTAACGCAAAAATTGATAGCGAAGTAGACAAGTACAAAGAACGTGTCGAGCGGTTTAGCAGCAGTATCGACTTGAGTTTATTTTTGTACTTGACCTTAAAAAGCAAGTACTTCCTTATGCTTTTCTTCGTGGTTATTTTTACGGGTGCATTTCTTTACCTGAGATATAGTCAGCCTATTTACGAATCCAAGTCAAAATTACAGGTAAATGAAAATAACGAGGCCAATAGAATTCTTGAATTAAAC
>CAZRNW010000061.1:6619-9779 GCA_964601535.1 uncultured Flavobacteriaceae bacterium | reverse complement strand
CCAGATTGAAGCGAACAATAATAAAATTGCTGAAGCAATAGAGTTAATCCGTTCAAAAAAATTTGTTGGTCGGGTCGTAGAACGTTTACAAATCGAAGCTAGTTATTTTAACGAAGGAACCTTTAAAAGTAATGAATTGTATGTGAACTCACCGTTCAAAGTACAGGTAGATATTAAGAATGAGGCCCTTTATAATCAAAAAATCTACATCACATTCGCCCCCGATCTTAATAGCGGGGATCTGAGCTATACACAGAATGGCGTTGTTAAAACAATAAAGTTCTTCACGAATTCAAAAATCCGGGGGAATGATTTTGATATCAGGGTGTTTTTAAATCCTGACATGGAAAAAGCAACAGCTGCACGCGCGCTCACTACTAATAAATTTTATTTTGTTATCAAAAACGTTGATGTTATCACCTCCGAGCTACAAGCTAAAATTGACATTAAAATATTAAGTGATCTCGCAAAAACAATATTAGTAACTGTTCAGGATATCAATCCGAAAAAATCAAAGGATATTGTAAATGCCGTTACTGAAGAGTATATCGCTTATGACATCATTCGTAAAAGTGAGAGTTCACGTAAAATCATTTCATTTATCGATGATCAATTAACCGTTGTGTTTGATGATCTGAAAGGTGCTGAAGGTAACCTGTCGAAATACAAGGAAGAAAAAAATCTGAACAATAATAATGTGGAGGTACTCCGTACCAACTTAGTGCGCTTTTCTGCCCTCGAAGATCAGATGCTTCAGGTAGAACTGGAAGAGAAATTATTAAATGAAATTCAGAACGATATTGCCAATAACAAGAATATTGATATTTACCAATTAATGTCTCTTATGGCCGGCTCTGAAGATGAAGGGCGGATAAGGGATGTGTTAACGAACATTCAAAAACTCTTAACTGAGAAGGAGAATATGTTATTCTTCGTAACACCTAAATCAACCAACATCGATCAAATCAACAAACAATTAGAAGATCAGAAAGAATTATTATTAAGAAGTTTAAGTGCTGTACATTTAAAATACAAGACCCGGTATCAGAATCTTCAGGAGAAATCACTGACTTATAAAGGAAAAGTTGATCAGGATCCAAAAGTGGAAGTAGAGCTGGCGAGGTTGATGCGTGTTTATTCGATAAGCGAGAAATATTACACCATGTTATTGGAGAAAAAGACCGAATATTCAATTGCAAATGCCGGTTTTGTTTCTCAAAACATCATCTTGGAAAAAGCAACAGGCGATGGATTAATTGTCTCGCCTAGCAGAAAAAGTGCTTTATCGGTGGCAGTTGTTGCTTTCCTGTTAGCTAGTTTGATGTTAATTTTTACCCGTTATTTTCTTCATGATAAAATTTCTTCACTCAGTGAAATTATACGCCACACCAGTGCCAGTATCAATACGCTTGGTATAATTCCTAAATTCGAAAGCAATATGCCATTGTCGCAGCTGATAGTGGATAAGAATCCGAAAGCCCTTATTACTGAAGCCTTCAGGGCCATACGAACAAATCTGCAGTTCATTAATAATACAGAGGGATCAAAAATTGTATCCATTACTTCTACAGTTTCCGGTGAAGGAAAAACATTCGTAGCTATCAACATCGCAGGTATTTTAGCTTATAGCGGAAAAACGGCAGTTATTATCGATTTGGATATGCGGAAACCTAAAATCCACCGCGGATTTGAGGTTTCGAATGATAAAGGGATGAGCACAATTCTTACAAGCATTACAGGTATTGATGAATGCTTAAACGACAGCTCTATTCCGCAATTAAAATTTATTACAGCCGGACCAATACCACCGAATCCATCGGAATTAATTATGAGTCCGCGTTTAATGGAAGTATTGAATTATCTCAAAACAAAATTTGATTATGTTGTTGTGGATAATCCGCCTGTTGGATTAGTTACAGATGGTTTATTGACTCTTCGGCATGCTGATTATCCAATTTATGTTTTCAGGGCCGAGTATTCAAGAAAAAATTTCGCTCAGATTATTGATCGTTTACGGAATGAAAACAGTATTCAGCATTTATCTATTGTTTTAAATGGTGTTGATGTTAAGAAAGGTGCTTCTTACGGTTATAATTACGGTTACGGTTATGGCTATGGTTACGGTTACGGATATGGCTCAGGGTATTATTCCGATGAAGCTAAGCTCGCTAAAAAACAAAAAGGATTTTTTTCTAAAAAATAATGGAACTGGTTAATACAGGTATTGAAGGTTTGTGGATTATCAAACCAAAAGTTTTTGCTGATGCCCGTGGCTACTTTTTCGAAAGTTACAATAAGGAATTATTTACTAAAAACGGTCTGAATTTAAATTTCGTTCAGGATAATCAGTCACTTTCGCACAAAGGGGTTTTACGGGGATTGCATTTTCAAAATCCGCCGTTTGCGCAAGGAAAACTGGTGCGTGTTATTACTGGTGCTGTGCTTGATGTAGCTGTTGATATACGCAAGGGTTCTCCAACGTATGGCAAACATGTGGCCGCCGAATTAACAGAGGAAAATAAAACAATGATGTACATTCCGGAAGGATTTGCGCATGGATTCCTTACACTAAGGGATAACACCATTTTCTCGTACAAATGCACTAACTTTTATAACAAAGCTTCAGAAGACAGCATAAAATGGAACGACCCTGAAATCGGTATTAAATGGAATTTCGAAAACCCCTTGCTTTCAGAAAAAGATATAAGCGGAAAAGATTTTAAAGACTTTAAAAGTTTATTTTAATAGTGAATTTACTTGAAAATACACCGCTGCTTTTAACAGTTTTCTTTTTTATCTGTTTTATTTTCTCTGTACTTATAAATAACATTCTTTTGAAGTTTGCTCAGAATTTGGGCACAAGAGGTAAGCAAGCTAAGGAAATCAGATGGAACCCAAGCATAAAGCCTTCTTTGGGCGGCATTTCTTTTTTTGTTGTGTTCCTGCTTTCTTATATTTTCATTAATTTAATTCAGACACTTGATACCGCTTACAGAATAAGGCTGACCGGTATATTAGCGGTATGTACAATGGCTTTTTTAATGGGACTTGCAGATGATGCATTTAATACCCAGCCTTTATTAAAATTCCTGACACAAATTACATGTGCATTGGTTTTGCTTTTTACAGGTACCTATATTAACATTTTTGAGAATCAATT
>CAZRNW010000061.1:0-6609 GCA_964601535.1 uncultured Flavobacteriaceae bacterium | reverse complement strand
TCTGATTACAATTGTTTGGATTGTAGGTATCATGAATTCGATTAACATGCTTGATAACATGGATGGTATAACAACAATTGTCTCCATTTCGGTTTGCGCCTTCTATATTCTTATTAATATTTCATTAAGGCAACTCATTCATCCGTTTTCCATTCTTTCCATTGGTGTTCTGGCTTCTTTAACCGGATTTTTAATTTATAACTTTCATCCTTCACGGATGTTTATGGGTGATACAGGCAGTCAGTTTTTAGGTGTTTTTATGGGTTCGGTAGCCATTCATTTCTGCTGGAATAATTTTCCTCAAAACTTAATTGGCAGTGACGAATACCTTTATCACTTCGTAATTGTTACTTTGGTGTTTTTATTACCTCTTTGCGATACAGGTACGGTTATCATCAACCGTGTTTTAAAGGGCAATTCTCCTTTTATCGGAGGTAAAGATCATACAACCCATCATTTGTTTTTTAAGGGTGTTACTGAGAAGCGGATAGCGATTTTATACCTCCTTCTTTCAGGAATCGGCGCCGTTTTGGCTTATAAACTTGTTTTAACATATTCTGATACTCTTTTTTGGATAAGTATTTCATACATTATCCTCGTATTCTTAGCTTTGTATATAAACACAAAGGTTAAGAAGCGTGCTCAATAGAATCTTCATAGATATCCGGGTATTTATTAAAAACAATTATGGTAAGATTATTAGCTCTTTCGCAGTGCTTGTTATTCTGCAATTCCTGGTTTTGTATTTAAAAAACAAGACGAATATTGACTACCCTTCTTATAAAAATAATAATTTCAGTGTTTTCGGACTTAACATTCCGCGTAATCTTTCTTTTTGTGATGAGAAAATACCTACTAACGATTATGCGCTGAAGGATAATCTGGAGAAAGAATTTTTTAAGAACAAGCAATGGAAAAATAATGCAGGTTATTTATTTTCAAAAGCACAAAAATGGTTTCCTTACATTGAACCAATTCTTAAGAGCGAAGGTGTTCCAGATGATTTCAAGTATGTGGCAGTAATCGAAAGCCATTTGTCAAATGCAGTTTCTCCGGCGGGTGCCGCTGGTTTTTGGCAATTGGTGCCTTCAACTGCGCGTCATTATGGCCTTATTGTGAATGAGGAAGTAGATGAAAGATTAAATGTAGAAAAATCAACCCACGCCGCTTGCAAATTAATAAAGTATGCATACAGTATTTTTAAAAACTGGACATTAACAGCGGCGGCGTATAATCTAGGTGTTGGTGGAATTCAAAATGCACTCGCAAAACAAAAATCTAATAATTATTATGATTTATTGCTGAACCGCGAAACCGGAAGTTTTATTTACAGAATTTTAGCATACAAAACTTTATTTGCTAATCCTGAAAATCTGGGATTAAAAAAGAAATCACTAAAGTATTATTCAAAAATTCCGGTTAAAACAATCAAAATCGATTCTTCAATTGTGAATCTTAGTCATTTTGCTAAAGCTATTAAATCGAACATTGCTCTTGTAAAATTGTTTAACCCATGGCTGCTGGGTGATAAACTTACTAATCCCGATAATCATGTGTACGAATTCAAAATCCCAAGGCAAAGTAATGCGGACTATTCAGTTTATTATTCTGATTTAATTAAGAGTGATAAAATAGAAAGTGATTCAGTGCAACTTAGCATTGTTGATACTTTGGCTGTAACTGAAAATGTTATTAACCATTTGGTAAAAGCCAAGGAAAATATAAAAGATATTGCCGAATTTTATGAGGTGAATGAGGCTGACTTAAAATTATGGAATAATTTAAAAGATACCTCAGTAGTTAAAGAAGGGGAAATGCTGATTATTAAATTGAAAAGGAACAAAATTGGAAACTAAATTAAAAGAAGAGGAATCGTACACGCAGCTTGCCGAGGAGAATATTGAAGTCATTGGCGCCCGCGAACACAATCTTAAAAATATTTCTTTATCTATTCCGCGCAATAAACTGGTTGTTATTACAGGTTTAAGCGGCAGCGGAAAATCGTCATTGGCTTTTGATACCATTTACGCGGAAGGACAACGCCGGTACATCGAAAGTTTTTCTTCTTATGCACGTCAGTTTTTAGGAAGCATGGAACGCCCTGATGTAGATAAAATTTCAGGATTAAGTCCTGTTATTTCCATCGAGCAAAAAACAGTAAACAAAAATCCGCGCTCAACTGTGGGAACTATCACTGAAATCTACGATTTCCTTCGTTTGTTGTTTGCCCGGGCTTCAGATGCTTTCTCCTATGAAACAGGCGAAAAAATGGTGCGTTATAGCGACGAACAAATTGTAGATTTGATTCAGGAGAAATACAAGACCAAAAAAATAAATATTCTTGCACCGGTTGTAAAAGGACGGAAAGGTCACTACCGTGAACTTTTTGAAGAAGTCCGTAAAAAAGGTTTTACCAAAATCCGCATTGATGGCGAAATAAAAGATCTTACACCGAAAATGCAGGTCGACCGTTACAAAATTCATGATATTGAAATTGTGGTTGACAGGATTGAAATTAACGCGGGTTCAAAAACGCGTTTAAATCAGTCTTTGCAAACAGCCATGAAGCATGGTAAAGGAACCATTATGGTTTCTGAGCATAAAGAAGAAACGAAAGCAAAGAAGGGCACAAAAGTTATTGTTGATAAAGCTGTTTTCTTTTCCCGTTCATTAATGTGTCCCACAACAGGAATTTCTTATGATGAACCTGCTCCAAATTTATTTTCTTTCAATTCGCCCTATGGTGCTTGTCCGAAGTGTAACGGACTTGGACAAATTTCTGAGATAGATATTAAGAAAATTGTTCCTAACCAAAAACTCTCCATTAAACAAGGCGCCATTGCGCCGATTGGTGAAGCAAAGGGCAGTTGGATATTTACGCAACTAGCCGCCATAGGTAAATTGCACGATTTTGATTTAGATACGCCTTTTGATGAATTGAGTGATGAAGCAGTGAATACTATATTATTCGGCAGCGACGAATTAATTAAAGTAAAAACCGATTCTAATACTTCGGGGTATAATGTAGCGTTTGAAGGCATTGCTAATTTTATAGTGAAACAAGCCGAAGAGAATCCTTCTCCTGCCGCACAACGCTGGGTGCAGGGATTTACAAATAAAATTGATTGTCCGCAATGCCATGGTACCCGGTTAAAAAAAGAAGCGCTTTATTTTAGGATCGACGGAAAAAATATTGCTGAATTATCTGAGCTCGATATAAATCTTCTGAATGATTGGTTTAAGAATATTGAAAAAAGATTGAATAAGCATCAGAATATTATCGCGAAGGAAGTTTTAAAAGAAATACGTGCACGTATAGGCTTTTTACTGGAAGTTGGTTTGGATTATGTGACACTAAACCGTTCATCGCGTTCGTTAAGCGGAGGAGAGGCGCAACGCATCCGTTTAGCTACGCAAATAGGTTCACAACTCGTAGGTGTATTATATATTTTGGATGAACCGAGTATTGGTTTACATCAGCGTGATAATGCCCGTTTAATCGAAGCACTTAAGAATTTAAGGGATGTAGGAAATTCTGTTCTTGTTGTAGAACATGATAAAGACATGATCGTTGAGAGTGATTATGTGATTGATATTGGTCCCGGTGCCGGAGTTCACGGCGGAAGAGTGGTATTAGGTGCTACGCCAAAAGAGATGCTGAAACTGGATACCGTTACCGCACAATACATAAATGGCAAAAAACAAATTGAAGTTCCTAAGAAAAGAAGAGTTGGGAACGGAAAGAAAATAAGTTTGAAAGGATGTACAGGTCACAACTTAAAAAATGTTTCGGTGGATTTACCGCTCGGTAAATTTATTTGTGTTACAGGTGTAAGCGGCAGTGGTAAATCAAGTTTGATTAATGAAACTCTGTATCCGATTTTATCGGCACACTTTTATAATTCAGAGAAAAAACCTTTGCCTTATAAATCTATCACAGGTATTGATAGTATTGATAAAATAATTGAAATAGACCAATCGCCAATTGGCAGAACGCCGCGAAGTAATCCGGCAACTTATACCAATGTTTTTTCAGATATCCGAAATTTATTTGCAGAATTACCGGAAGCAAAAATACGCGGTTACAAACCGGGCCGTTTTTCTTTCAATGTAAAGGGTGGTCGCTGTGAAACCTGTGGCGGTGCTGGGGTAAAAACCATTGAGATGAATTTTTTACCCGATGTGTATGTAAATTGTGATGAGTGCAACGGAAAGCGTTACAACAGGGAAACATTGGAAGTTCGTTTCAAAGGAAAATCCATCAGTGATGTTTTAAACATGACCATCGACCAGGCTTGTGAATATTTTGAAAGTATTCCAACTATATACAGACAAATTAAAACATTGCAGGATGTTGGTTTAGGTTATATAACGTTAGGGCAGCAAGCCACAACTTTAAGCGGAGGAGAGGCACAGCGGGTAAAATTATCTACGGAATTAAGTAAGAAGGATACAGGCAACACATTTTATATTTTAGACGAACCAACAACAGGTTTGCATTTCGAAGACATCCGTATTTTATTGGGTGTATTAAATCGCCTGGTTGACCATGGTAACACGGTTTTGGTAATTGAGCACAATATGGATATTATAAAAATGGCCGACCATATTATTGATGTTGGTTTAGAAGGCGGAAGAGGAGGAGGAGAGATTTTATTTACAGGAACTCCGGAGGAACTCATAAAAACGAAAATAGGTCATACAGCAAAGTTTTTGAGGAAAGAAATCTGATCCAAATAGCAATTCATTATGAAAACGGGAAGAGTAATTTTTGTTTCATTTTTTTTAGTGTTTGCAAGTTATATTTATCCTCAGGATTTTTATAATATCGGTATTGCATATCAATATGGTTTGAATTTCAATAATGCCAGCGAGCGTCAGTTTGGGTTAACATCTCCTTCCGGTATTGAAATAAATTTTCATCAGCAAAGAATAGGTAACGGATATTGGGAAAAATTATTCAACTACCCTCAAACAGGATGGTCTTTATCCTATATCGCTCATCAGAATAAATATTTGGGAAGTACCATCGCTTTAAACCGTTACATGAATTATGTTTTTGTCAGAAAAAAAGCGTTTGAAACCTATATCAGACTTTCCGCCGGATTTTTGTACGCGACAAAAATTTACGAACATAATAGTCATTCCGGTGAAAATTACAATAATGCAATTAGTCAGAATATTAATCTTTCAGCGGAGCTTGGTGCAGGTGTTATTGTTTATCCTTCATCAAGATTGTCACTTAAGCTGGAAGCAACCGCCGCCCATTTTTCAAACTGAGCAATGTAACAACCTAATGATGGCTTGAATTTAGTTATGTTTAAATTAGGTGCTGGTTACGTCATCGGCGAAAGAAAAAATGAGAACTTTATGCGGCCTGCTGCTGAGGATATAGATAAAAGCATAAAGTACAATATTTCGTTAGGAAGCGGCTTTAAACAAATTGATAATGACAATGAAGAAAAGTACAGTTTGTTTTCGATGGCGTTTTACGCGGATAAGAAAATATCAAGGGTAAACGCATTGAATGCCGGATTTGATGTTTTTATGAATAAAGCAGTTGAATATCTGATAGAAAATAATCCTGAACACAAGGGGAAAGATTTTAAACGCATTGGTATTTCGGCAGGACACGAATTTTTTATTTACAAGCTTGGTATTTTAACTCAACTCGGTTATCATGTGTATAGTCCGTATCCCGCATTTTCTGACTTTTATCAGAAATTTGGTTTGAAGTATTATTTTAACGATGTGTTTTTTGCTGCAGTTAACCTGCGTGTTTTTAAGTTCGAAATCTCCGATGAAATTACCTGGGGAATCGGAATGCGATTGTAACGGTTTATTTTATAATAGCTTCATTATTTTATTTAGTGAATAAGCGGATTTATTCGGAAAATAATTATCATACATAATGATAATTTATTAAATTTGACATATATGCTCAGAAACCCTCTTATAAAGCTGTTTGCTGTTTTCATCTTTTCCAATTTTATTTCATTCGGACAAAATCAAAAACTGACGAACATTACCGATTCACTTGAAGGTTTCGACCTGAATTCGTCAGTTCTGCAAGCACATTCAAGAGGACTTGAGCCTTTGGAGATACCGGTATTTATAAGTTATTGCAAACGCGATTTTATTAACCAGAAATATAATATTACCATAAAAGATAATTCAGCTGAGTTCTACAATCAACTAAGTAAAGTTGCGATTGCTTATTGTTTGAATGAAGATTTCGAAAATTCAGTTTCAAGCGCCACAACCGTTCCTAAAGTCGATACAATAAAAACTTCATCCGGAATTTCCGGATGGACTGCTTTGAGCGGAATCAATACAGGTACTGCCGGTTCATGTCTTCTTACTCCGAATTGTTGTACTAATACACCAAATGCAGTTTATCTTATCGGGCATGATACTTCAGGTTATACTGATCCAGTCATAGGTTCTGTTTATAAAATTTATTCGGTTTTTGGCGACAGTGTTAACAAAGGAAATACTGTTAATGCTTTTACATGCAAGGGAAAATATTTTATCAAGTTAAATAACAGCACATCCGGCTCAGGCATTAACCGGATTTTAAAAACATTTACTGTTACTCCTTCTAATTCG
>CAZRNW010000060.1:9060-11248 GCA_964601535.1 uncultured Flavobacteriaceae bacterium | reverse complement strand
TAATTGTTTTCGATTAATTTTATTTCTTCTTCCGTTAAATCATAAAGTTTGTAAACCATTTCATCAATTTGCTTTTCGATAGATGTCGTATCAGTTGAAATATCCTTCGCTTTTTTTGATTGTATTTGATCTACAAGCTTTGTAAATGATTTCTGTTTATCAAAAGATATAAGTTTTATTGGAAACTTTCTTAGGTCTTGCAGTATTAATTTTGGAAACAATTGCCTTACAGATTTGGCGGTATTCTTCATAAAGTAATAAGACATCAGTTTACTGTTGAGTATTGCAAGAATAAATTTTAAATCCACTTTGCTTTTCTCTTTTTCAACTATCGCAATGTTACTGCGGTTGTATAAATATAAATCTTCAGAATATGTTGCTATAATTGCATAGGGAAGTTTTGATGTAATTTCTCTTACAATAATCTTTTTCCCATTAAATAAATTAAAGGTTCTGGGAGCCGCTAAATGATCTCCGTATTTTAAATATTGACCATTCCAATGAACGTAATACCTGCAAACATCCTTCCCATCTAAATATTTAAAAGTAGTCTCATCGAATTTGTGGTCGTAATCATAAGGTCTATTTTTTACATCTTCAGGTGTTTGTTTGGGGATTCCCTTGCCTGTTTCATATGCTTGTAGTCCAGCCTTAATCTCAACAATATTATCCAATATCTCTGTGTTTGAAATAAATTTTGCTGTTAATTCATCGCTCTCTTGGTCTGAAAAAACATTCAGTTCAAACCCTTCATGTTTAGTGAATTGGCACTGTTCTTTTTCATGAACTAAAACAAATTCATTTTTATTACTAATGAAGATTTTTACTTTGTGTAATTCATCAATCTCTTTTGATTTTGTTCCCGAAGCTATTATAGTTTCAACATTTACACCTTCAAATGATTCGCCTATCAAATTAATAATTTCATTAAGTTCCGATTCTTTTAACATTAGCTCTCTAAGTTTTTGAGCAGAACTAACCATTAACAGTGAATTTGGTACGATTAAACTATAAGTTGCTTTGTTTTTCAATAACAAAATCGTTTTTTCAATAAACAAGAAGAAAAGATTAACTTGATATTGTGAAGTCTTATAGTTATTTGAATAATATTCCTTTGTCGAAATATCGAAATTGTCACGAGCAAAAACATAAGGTGGGTTCCCAACAATCACATCGAACCCTTCAAAATTTCCATCAATGTCTAATACTTCCGGAAATTCAAAACGCCACTCAAAAGCGTTGCGGTAAATGGCATTGTTTTTTATGTCGTCTATTAAGGCTTCTTGTTTGTTAATTTTATCGGTGAGTTTTTTTACTTCAAGATCGTAGTCCTTTTTCTCTTTGGGTGTTTTTTCAAATAAGCCTGTTTGCATTGTCAGATTTATTAATTCACCCTTCCATTTATTTAAGTCTTTAAACTCCTTACTGTTATTGCTAATTTCTACTCTAAAATCATTTTTTATTGAGTTAATGATTTGTTCTAAGCCACGTTTTAAATCTTTATCGTGTGCATTTTTATAATCGTGTACAAAGCCCTTGTATTGGTTAATGTCATACTTAATACTTTTTAACGCTTTGCTTAAATCGGCATCTAAAGCAAAGCGGCTTATTAAAGAATTTCCACACTTAATGTTGATATCAATATTCGGTAACGTTTCTAATTCTTTAAATTTTGTTTCCTCAGTATAGTAAGCATTCTTTAATAACTCAATCCATAAACGCAATCGGCAAATTTTAACAGAGTTCGGGTTAATGTCCACCCCAAATAAACAGTTTTCAATAATAGTTTGCTTTTCGTGAAAGAGTGATTTCTGAACTCGTTGAGTTTCTTTATTAATGCTACCATTGTTTACTTGGTATTCAAAAATATCTTGTCCATCGTTATATGTTACAATCAACTCATCGTTTTCAATTTCTATTTCATAGCCGGATAAACGTACGCCCTTATCATCCGCCAATATGCCAAGTTCTGCCTTTATGGAAATGATTTCATTTAAAGAAGAAACTAAGAAGTGACCGGAACCAACAGCAGGATCGCATAGATGCATACTGTTTATTAACTTATTAAATTCTAATACATCTTTACCGGTTCTGCGGTCAGCCATGTAATTTTTTAAATCTTCAAAGGCTTCGCATTTCCATCCATAAGCATCTTTAAATTTCTGTAACACCGCCAAACGAATTGCTT
>CAZRNW010000060.1:0-9050 GCA_964601535.1 uncultured Flavobacteriaceae bacterium | reverse complement strand
TAAATATTGAACCATCTTTATAACCGTTTATTTTTTCAAAAATTAAACCTAATACTGATGCGTTGATTAATGTTTTGCTATCCTCTTGTATTTCTTCTGAACCTTCAGATGCAAAATCGTATGCTTCTAAAAAATCAAATAAATATTGTAATCCATTTAAACTCTTTGCAATGGGTTTGTTTTTTGCATCACGCAATACCGTTCCGCTGTATAAATCTAAATCCAATGCATCATCTAGGCTGTTAATTTTAATTGTTTGATCTTCTAACTCGCTAATTTCAAATAAAGAACTATTGAGGTATGGAATATTGCCAAACTTTTTAGTGATAGCTTCGTTTCTATCACTTTGTCTCTTTGCTAATACCTGAAAGAAGAGCTTATACAACTCATCGTATTGAGATATTTTAGTGTAGTTTAAAAACTTGTAGGACTGATCACCCTTGTGATATTTAATTAATTGTGCTTCTAGTAATTTTAAAAACAATACTCGGTTAATCCATGTGATTGAAAGTTCTAATGCAAGATTAAATAACCGTTCTTGACGATTATCACCATAAGAAGATATATCCGGAACTTTATGAAGACTGTCCTCTAAATCCAAAATTGTAATTGTATTTTCTAAAAGCGAACCCGCATCTCTTTTTCCTTCTTGCTTTCTGCGAATTAGCTTTTTACTACCTTCTTTTACTTCTTCTAATCCGATAATATGTAATAACTCTGAATAAAACCCTTTATCCAAAGAGTTACTATCATTTGCAAACTGAATTTTTAATAAATGTATTGGGCTGAATATCTTGAATAAAGCAATGAGTTTATTATCATCTGCTTTGTCATTATTCTTTAACGGTTTTTCGTATTCACGAATATCAAACCATGTAAAAGATATATCTTCTTTTAACTCATCTAAAAATGGTTTGGCAATCTCTTTGTAAAATAAATCGGTATTGGTACTTACCTTCTGTCCGCTATCCCAATCCTTAAAAGCTTTTACAAGCTTAGTGTTTTTAGCTACTACCTTTTCAAAGAGAGAAGCGTCAAAAATAAACCACTCGTAAATGTTAGTTATGACCAAGTGGCGGATGTCAATGTTCTTTTCATTAACACGTTCACGCAAATAGTAAAGTATCAATTCGTGCATGGCTTTGGCATTTAGATTTTGCCTTGTAACCATGTCACCTTTATTTGAAGGGCGTTTTACCTCAAATAAAACCCCACTTGGTGCTTTTGCTTCCTTGCCTGTGTGAATAACAAAATCAGTACGACCTTTTGTAGCAACTAAGTAATCTTGCTTGTACCAAGTATCTTTTAGAAAATCCATCAAATGAATTTTCACATTCTCTTCACTTTCTTTTTCGTCAATTTGTCCTAACAACTTTATAAGGTTGCCCTTGAACAACTCAATATCCGGACGCTTTGGTTTAATTAACCTGTAAGCTTTATTAAGTGATTTTTTTAAACTTATTTCTTGTAGCTTCATTTTCTGCTAAATTCTTTTTTTACTAAATCCAATGCTTTCATTCCTAATTCATCGTCTGTTATAAAATCTGTAATCTTATCTGCCATCCAAAGCACAAGCAATTCTTCAGGTTTCATTTTAAGAAATCCTGCTAATTTAATTACCTGTTCTTTCTGTGGTCTTCGTTCGCCACGTTCCAATTTGCTAACCAATGCTGTATCCACTTCAAGATATGCAGCAGCTTGTCGCAAAAGCAATCCTTGGCTTTCACGAGCTTGTCTTATTTTATCTCCGAGTGTGTTCAATTTGAATAGTATTGACTTGTCATAATTAGTCAAATATATCAATTTTCAAATCTTAGACAATTTTTATGGCATTTAATTTTTAAACTACTTTTCAACCATCCATTTTATATTACATTGATTATCAAGTATTAATATGTTTCAAAATATATTTAATGCAATTTATTTTGCAAAATTGCAGATTATTTATACTTTTGATATGCAGTTGAACTGAAAGTATAGAAATGATGACTACCACAAAATTAAATCCAAAAATGATTACGGTTGCAAGAGAATCGAGAGGCTTTTCTCAGCTTGAATTAGCTGAAAAGTTAAGCTTATCTCCTTCTAATCTATCCCGAATGGAACAAGATTTTATTGAAGTGGGCGAAAATCATTTAAAATCAATTTCAACTATTTTAAATTATCCTGAAGAGTTTTTTTATCAAGAAGGCGAAACGCTTCCTCCTGCACTTGCACTTCGCAAACGCAATGTTGTAGCGCAAAAAATCATGCTTCCAATTGAAGCGCAAGTAAATATCTATCGTTTAAACGTAGAAAAGCTTTTAAAAGCAATTGGTCAACCTGAGATTAATTTACCTGTATTAGATATCGAGAAGTTAGGATCGCCTGCTGAAGCTGCTCGAAAACTTCGCAAGCTTTGGAAAATTGAAAAAGGAGCAATTAATAATCTTACACAGGTATTAGAAGACAACGGTTTGTTCTTAATCAACTTTGATTTTAACACCGAACGTGTAGACGGGATGAGCATTTTAGCGAATGGTAAATTCCCTGTTGTTTTTTCAAACAAAAGAAGTTTAGGAGATCGCCAACGGTTTACTTTAGCTTATGAGTTGGGGCATTTAGTGATGCATTTACAAACCAATCCATCTTTCACAAGAGATATCAGTCATGAAGCCAATGAGTTTGCTGCTGAATTTCTGATGCCGGAAAAAGACATCAAAGGTGATTTTAAAGATGGTGTTAACTTAAATGTTTTAGCAGATTTAAAACGCAAATGGAAACTTTCCATGCAAGCCTTGTTATACAGGGCAAACGATATCGGTGTAATTACCGATAATCAAAAACGGTATTTGATAAATCAATTTAACTCAATGAATATACGCAGAAGAGAACCTGCGGAATTAGATATTCCAAGAGAGAACCCAATGAAGTTGAGAGACATGATTACCAATTACAAAAACAAACAAAAATTAAATGTTAAACAACTCGCTTTGTTTTTTAATTCAAACGAAGATGAGTTTTTAAGTAAATATTCTTAGTTAGACACAATTATATACAGAGAGAAAGATGAGCATCACGACAGACAAGTTTGAGTTGAAGTATCAAGTATCAGTAAAAACCTTTAACGCATGGTTAAAGCCTTTTGAAGATAAAATTGGTATGAAGAGAGGTCGCTATTACACAGTGAACCAAGTTAAAACAATGTTAGAGGTATTAGGAGTACCGGGTACTGTAAATTAATCCTCATTTATTTTCTTGAAAATTTAGTATTAGGTGGTCTTATGACCACCTTTTTAATTTTAATCAATTCATCCCCGAATGCCCCCCGATTACTTTCACGGTAATCCCCGATAAAATGCGGCACTTTAACGCTCTTCCCGTAATCTCCCCCGATTCTCCCCGAATAAATCCGGAATAAACCCGATAAAAATTCACTGCCCAAAACTGCCCAAATCTTCCCAAAAATTCTTTTAGCTAACGATACATTCTCATCGATGCTTTTACGTTCCGAATTTTTCTTTTAGCTGCAAATTTTCGCTTTTATCGTCAGAATATTTCTCTTACAACCCAAACCGAGAAAGCACTCTTTACTACTGCTGCACCTTTGTATCGTCAATAGTAAACGACTCAAAAAAAGTAATCTATAAAACTAAATAATATGTCAGCAGTAAGAAAAATCAAAACAGGAACACCACATTTAAGAGTAATAAAAGGTGGTAAATCAAATCCAAAAAACAACACAGTTGAGAACACTTGGATATTTATTCACGCAGCATTATGGTGTAATAACGAGTTTACCAATAAAGAAGAAACTCAGTTTCAAAATTTAATCGCAGAGCATTACAACACTTTTAAAAATCCAACAAAAGTATTTGAAGAGATTATCGAGCGTGTGTGTTTAGCGAAACGCTATGTAAATAGAAAACGTGGTCGTTATTTATCAAAACCAATTGATTGGTTAAACCTTAATTACCACAAAGGATTGGCAGGTACTGAAGGATGGTATCAAGAAGTTTGTTTGCAACGCTTAAGTGTACCTGAATACAATAAAGGAATAACACTTCTTGCAAAAGCAATCACAAAATATCTACAAGAACCTACTATCAAAACTATTGTAGCGTATCGCAAAAAATTAATAGCACAAAAACAATTCGATCTCTTACAAATTTTCAATAATAGTATTATCAATTTTCAAATCAATAACTAAAATGGGAAGCAAAGAATTAAAACCACTCTCTATAAAGCCTTATATGCCGGGCGAATTAGCGAAGTACTATCAAGTGAGTGAAAAAACATTTAGATGTTGGTTAGCTGCATTCAAAGATAAGTTAGGAAAAAGAAGTGGAAGATATTTCAACATCAAACAAGTTGAATTGATATTCCAAGAATTAGGGACGCCAAAAACAATCGATTTGTAAATGCTATAAAGTTCCATTGTGTGCCATACTCGGCAGAGTTTGGGAACACAAGCCCAAAGCGAGAAAGCGACTCAGACAACCGCTGCAACTTTGTACCGTGATGGATGAATTACTAACTAAAAAAGAAAACGAAATGTCAGAAATTAAACACAATGCCGGAACACCGGATGGAACAGGAAACATGCTACTTACAGCGAGCATCCTATTTGCAAACATTGACTACTCCAGTTTAGTGGACTATGCAATAAAAGCAATTGTAGGTGGTGCTATTTGGATGGCATTCAAAGTAGGCGGAGAATATTTCAGCGACAAAATCAGAAAGAAGTAAATGGCAAGCATTAAAAAAATACTGTTAGGCTTAGGCATAGGAGGAGGCGTGGTAGCAGGTGGAATGTATCTGTGGAGATTGAATAAGACCTCGATTAACTTGGAGATAGTTCCAACGGTTAAGCTGCACAAGTTGGATTTGCAAGGAGTGGTGTTGAGAATAGATGTGCAGTTGAAAAATCCAACTCGCACGGGTTTAAAACTCAAGTTCCCTTTTATCAAATTACTGATTAAGGGAAGCAGCATCGGAAGTTCGCAAGCGGTCAATCAAGACATTGCGATACCTGCATTCGGTGAGGCAAAATTCGAAGCGATAATGATTCGCATTCCGATGTTCAGCCTCCTCTCTACTGCCAAAGGCTTATTACAAGCGGTACAACAAGGCGAAGCATTTAAAATTGGCGTTACTACCATGACAACAATTGATTTAGGTTGGAAGAAAATTCCTTTTGAAAAAACAGATGAAGTACAATTAATTGGAGCGCAAAATGGAAGCAACTAAAAAAAGAAAAATAAGAAGCGGAGAAGAGTTCGACCATTTGTTTCCAAAACCATTGTTCCTTGATCCAACAATAAAAAAGGGTGCAACGGTTGATGACACGGTTCGATTCATTCCACAAGTAGTGAGAGAAACATTGTTTCAAACTGCAAAATTAGCTCCACTTCTAAAAGGAAAAAACGTGTATGAAACCTGCAAGAACATTTGGGATTTTGTATACAACCACATCGCCTATAAGAAAGATGCAAATGGTAAAGAACAAATCAGAAGTCCGGCAAGAGGCTGGCACGATAGGTTTCATGGGATAGATTGCGATTGTTACACGGTGTTTATCAGCAGCATATTGAGCAACTTAAAAATAAAGCACAAACTGCGAATCACAAAATACAAACAGGATCACTTTCAACACATCTATCCAATCGTGCCAACAACAGGAGGAAATTACATCACGGTCGATTGTGTGGTAGACCGATTCAATTACGAAGAACCATACTCAGAAAAACAAGATACAACTATGGAATTAGAATATTTAAATGGCGTACCCAGCACAAACAATGTAGATGTGCAAGACCTAATGGGTTGGGAAGAATTAGAAGGAGGAGACTTAGGTAAACTCTTTAAAAGAAAAGCTGCATCAGGTGGTGGTGGTGGTGGCGGAGCGAAAAAAGGAATTTTCAAAAAGCTGAGTCAACCACCGGGAAGCGATGGCGGAAAGAAAGGCGGTAAACTGAAAAACTTTATTCATAAAGCACTTCATGTTACCAACCGTGTAAATCCTGCAACTGCTTTAATCCGATCAGGAGTTTTAATCAGCATGAAACTTAATCTTTTCAAAGTAGCACAACGATTAAAGTTCGCATATCTAACAGATGAGCAAGCGAGACAGAAAGAAGTTGATATGAGCAAGTTCGACCGATTAAAAAAAGTAAAAGAAAAATTAGAAAAGATTTTTTACGATGCCGGAGGTAAACCTGAAAACTTAAAGAAGGCAATCCTTACAGGTAAAGGAAATAAAAACAATGAAGTAAGCGGTTTAGGATATATCATGGATGACATGAATGGTCTTGATGAAACTTCTTCAATGAGCGATTTACTTGGTACTGAAGTTTTCTACGATGAAGGATTTAGCGGATTAGGAGAACTTGGTTCAGCAACTGCAACTGCTGCTTCAATAACAGCAGCAACAGGAATCATCGGTGCAATTGCAGGGTTACTAAAAGGAATCGGAAACATCTTCCCTAAGAAAAAGAAAGAAGGACAAGAATTTGAAAACACCGAATCGCAAGCAGGAGATGGAACAACAGCAGAAGAAGTATCACAAGGTGCAGCAAATGTAAAAATTACTAACAGCGATACAGGAGAGTCAACAACTACTACAAGTACAACAAGCAGTTCAGGTGGCGGTGGAGAATCGGGATCAGAGTCAGGTGGTTCAGGCGGAGATGGCGGAGGAAGTGGCGATGGATCAAAAGCAATGATGCGAACTGCAAATACTTCTGATAGCGGTGGAGATTCAAGTACAAGTGGTGATAAACCTGCCGGGTTTTGGGAGAAAAATAAAAAGTGGTTAAAGCCAACAGCGATTGGAGTAACAGGATTAGGTTTATTATTTCTCGGTTACAAAATGATGAACAAGCAAAAACCTCCTGCACAAACAACAGCTGTATCAGGTCAACTCAAGGGATTAAAATCACGAAGAAAAAAGAAAGGAGGAAATAAAGGCAAGAAGAAAAAGCAAGCAGTAGCATACATGTAAAAAAAGAAAAACGATTAAAAAAAAAAGAAAATGACAAAGAGAAAAAACAGTTATCAGAAAGCCGCACTCAAAAAAACACTTAGTGGTACTGGCGATGCAAGCACAGGTGCTAAAGTGAAAGATGCTGCAACTGAGTTGGGAAAAGACATCGTGATTGGAGTAATCGGTGGCGGAGTTGCAGGAGCTGTGTTGGGAAGATTGTCTTTTGTTGTTGGAGCAGCTGTTACAGGAGTTGGTCATTTTGCGAAAAACCGAATTGCATCAGCACTTGGTTTAGGAATGATGGCTTCAGGCACTTATCAAACTATGACAAGTATGAATGGGAAACCCACTTCAGGATTGGATGGCGTGAAAGAGCGATTAATGGCTTTAAAGGACGACATGAAGAAGAGAATTTTTCTTGACAAAGTTTTGAAAGCAAAAGAAAAGAAAGAAGAGAAAACAGAAGAAGGAACGAACGGGCTCGGACAAGTACAATACTTCGTTTACCCAAACTCAGAAGACTCAATGGGTGCAGTTGAAATGAATGAGTTGGATAAAATCCAACAACAAATTCAAGCAAGCGCAATGAAGTACAATCAAGTCAATGGGATTGAAGTAGATCTCTTAAGCGGTGAAGAAGACATGGGCGAAGTAGAACCATCAGAAAAAATCTACTAAACAAAAATCAAACATCCATCACACAAAATAAATCAAAGTTAAATTTTAAAAAACAAAAATTATGTTAGAACTATTAGACGGAACAGAAGAGTACAATAACGCAGGAGCGTTGCTAGGATTAGAAGGTGCAGAAAGCGAAGAACTGTTAGGTGCGCTTCGTAGAATGAACCCAATTGCTCGTCAACGCACCATTAACAAGTTGGCAAATCCTGGAGCAGGAAGCAAAGGCTCTCGTGCAGAAATGGAGAAACATTTCCGTGAGTTACCTGCGCACATCAAAAGTGCATTAGCAAAAGGCGAATTGCGTTTGGCAGATACCATTGTGTATTCCATCAAACCTGTGAATTCAAAAACCATCAAGTTATTTGAAACTCAGGATGTGAAAGAAGTTGGTTTGAGAAATATCAGCAACGCAAAATTACCAAAGAACCAAGCCTTATTGGTGAGCGGAATTGTGTTGTTGGCATCCATCCCTGAAAATGCAACTGCCGATAAAGTAATGGGATCGAAGTTTATTCAGTTGGAAGATTTCCCTGCAATTGCAAACGGAGAGTTCAGCTTAAAAGCAAACAAAAAGATCATCATTCCTGAAACAAGTGTTGCTGCATTCAAAACATCAAACATGCACAGCGTTCCATTAGGATATTACAAGTTGGCGAATCCACGTTTGATTCACGATGACATCTTGTTAGAGTTCACAGTTGAGTTAGGCTCAATGGAAGGACTTGATCCAAAAACCCAATTGTATGTTGGTTTACACGGAACTATTACAACTCCTTAATAAATAACCTAATAAGTCGGGAGAGCAATCTCCCGGCTTTTAAAAAAGCAATACCATGTTAAAAGCAACGAAAAAAAGATTTGATATAAAAATTCTTGTGGCGAACTCAACGGTGAGTGAAACCTTTGAATTGGAGAAGAACATTGTGAAAGTGCATGGGGTGTTGGTTACATCGGATAAGGACGATCTATTGTATTACAGAGGAACTCAGAAGATTGAAATAAATAAAGAAGAGTTTTTTCCTGATAACTACGAAAGCAAATTGTTAATGTCAGGAATCAATGTAGCACCAAAACAACGCTACTATGATTTGGGTGGTGTTGCACCCGGCAATGGCAGAGTTCAAATCTCTTACAAAGATTTGGATGATGGCAGAACGGTGTTCACGCCTTACCGAGTTAGTTTATACTTAGACTGTGAAATGGAGGATGAGTTATGATGAAAGAAGGAGTGATAATTAAAACGATAAGTATTAAACGACAAGGCGAACGGAAACACTTTCAAATCAGGCTTCCCAAGGACACTAAGTTTATCATCGGAGTTGAACACGGAGGAAGATTGATAAGCAGAACGGAAGGTACTGTTAAAGCACCTGCACCAAAAGCTGAAGCTAAAACAGATGCAAAG
>CAZRNW010000059.1:0-11267 GCA_964601535.1 uncultured Flavobacteriaceae bacterium | reverse complement strand
TCGATAATCTTGAAACGCAAATAAAAAACAGGCGCTTTAGTATAAATGAAAGTTTCATAAACTATCAAAAGGCCCTGGACATAAAACTGAAAGAAATAAATAAAAGAGACAATGAAATTGATTCAAGAATAAGAACTGTTCCCCGCTACGAAAGGGAGTACCGTATTATACAACGTCAGCAAAAAATTAAAGAAGATTTGTACTTATACCTTCTTCAGAAACGTGAAGAGACCAATATTGCACTGGCAGTTACTGTTGCAAATGCCAAGGTTATCGATTACGCTTATTGTAACGGTGGAATTGTGGCACCTAAAAAGCAGGTGATTTACCTGGCTTCTTTTTTAATCGGGTTAATTTTCCCGGCCATACTCATTTATCTTTTCGAGTTGTTAGATACAAGGGTTAGAGTAAGACGTGATATAAGTAATTTAAATGTTCCGTGTATAGGCGAGATTCCTGTTAGTGAAACAGATAAAAAAGTAGTTATATCTAAAAATGATAACTCAAGTATTGCAGAGGCTTTCAGATTGCTGAGAACTAATTTAGATTTTGTACTTGGTGTAAAAGGAGGAAATAAAGGCAAGGCCATTTTTGTTACATCAACGCTTGGAAAGGAAGGGAAGACTTTTGTTGCATTAAATCTGGCTACATCTATTGCTCTTTCCGGAAAAAAAGTTTTGTTAATGGGGATGGATTTCCGGGCACCGAAAATTCTCAAGTATCTTGAATTAGGTGATAAAGAAGGATTAACCAATTATATTTCCGGTTCTGCTGCTGATCTTAATGCTTTGCTTTTAATATCACTTTTTGTTGAGCATTTAGATATTTTGCCATCCGGAACAATCCCGCCTAACCCAGCTGAATTAATGATGAGCGAACGCGTTACGGAGTTATTTGAAAAAATGAAAATGGAGTACGACTATATTGTGGTTGATACCGCGCCGGTAGGTATGGTTTCAGACACATTATTGTTAAATAAGTTTGCAGATGCTTTCTTGTATGTAGTAAGGGCAAATGTTCTTGAAAAACGTTTACTAACTATTGCCGAAGGTTTATATTTAGAAAAGAGATTGCCGAATATGACTATATTACTGAATGGCGTAGGTTCTAATACTACTTATGGATATGGCTACGGTTACGGGTATGGTTACGGATATAGTAGTTCAAATGAAGAAAAACCGGAAGGTTTTTTCAAGAAATTATTTAAGCGGAATAAAAACTAAATAATTAAAAATTCAGTAAACAAAAAAGCTCCCGGCTAAGTCGGGAGCTTTTTTGTTTAAATATATGTGCGGTAAAATTGAAAGTGTTATAATACTTTCTTAATGGAGTGTTTCTTGAATTTGTATCGGTTACCGCTGATACTGCCTTTGTGTTCGAGCTTGTAAACAATACTGAATGAATGCTGTAAATAATTAGAACCGGCGTTAGGGAATTTATCTTCTAAACCAAACTTTGCTAAACTCTGAACCTGAATGCCAAGTCCTTTATAAATCCAAACATTAAATCCTAAACCGGCATTAACAGTTCCGCATCCGGGATGAGACGGTAAACTGCGGTAAGTATAACCTGCACCAAAAGTTCCGAAAGGCTGAAACACTTCTTTTTTAGCGCCCAATAATTTATTTAAATCATAAAGTTTATTGAAGTTATATTTAGCATGCAAATCAAACGACATCAACTGATATTCTTTATCAACAAAAATTGGATTAGGTTGCTTGCTCTCTCCCAAATAATTTCCAATACCGTAGCGGTTGTAAGCAGCCATAAATTCAACACTCCATCCATTAGCCGCACTTGAGCTATCGCTTTTGTTATAGAGCCATTTTTCACAAGTAAAACGCACCGGGTATGGAGCCGCGTTCCAAGCCTTATCAACATTAAATAAATTTTCGAACCACTTACCTGCATCATCCTGAACAACGTTCCAGCCGTGACCAACCACCCAGGGCGTTTCCTTCATTTTATCAATGAATTCTTTCATATAACCATCACCGTCGGTCTTCGGTGTTAAATTAATCTGATAAACAATTCCCAGCGAATGCTGTAAATAATTTGCTCCTGAATGCGGGAACTTATCTTTCAAACCAAACTTAGCTATACTTTGAATCTGAATGCCGATGTTTTTGTAAATCCAAACATTAAATCCTAAACCAACATTAAGATTAACTGTATGCGGATGAGCTGGCAATGTCCGGTTTGTATAACCTAAGCCCATTATTCCGTAAGGTTGAAAAATCTCATTTTTAGCACCGCACAATTTATTTAAGTCAAGAATCTTATTGAAGTTATATTTAGCGTGCAAGTCAAGAGAAAAGAGTTTGTACTGATTTGTTACTAAAAGAGGATTGGGCTGATCGGCTAAAATATTTCCTATCCCATAACGGTTATAAGCCCCAACAAATTCAATACTCCATCCGCGTGAACTTCCTGAATTGTCGTTTTTGTTATAAAGCCATTTTTCACAGCTAAAACGAAGCGGATATGGCGTTGCATTCCAGGCCTCATTTACATTAAATAAATTTTTGAACCATTCTCCTGCATCATCATGAAAAGCATTCCATCCGTGACCAATCACCCAAGGCGAGTAACGTAATTTCTCCTTGAAAGGAGATTTAGTATCCATTGTCTGCGCATTAATTCCTTTCACCAAAAAGGCAAACAGGATTAGAATAAAGGCAGTTTTCAGGTTTTTCATGGTCGTAACCCCAAGAAACGGGTTATTAGCAATTAATGTAATCAGCAAGTATAGTGATTTTTAGGCAATTAGACAAACCCAAAGAAAGACCTCACAAACGACCGTTTTTAACAGTAATTACAATACCCAAACTATATAAATTTAGTATAATATACTGATTAGCAATTAATTAAAATATTTATTTTACGATACCTAAAGTCTATTTTTTAGAAATAAATTAATTAAGTTTGTAATGAATGAATTTGGTTGAAGAGATTAAAGAGACAATCCGTGATGTTGCGGATTTTCCGAAACCGGGAATAATGTTTAAAGACATTACTCCAATTTTAGAAAACCAAAATTTATGTTCTGCAATTGTTGATGGCTTTATTAAAGAACTCAATCACAAACCGGATGCAATAGCAGGAATTGAAAGCAGAGGATTTTTGTTTGGAATGTTATTAGCAAACAAATTGAACGTTCCTTTCGTCATGATCCGTAAAGCAGGAAAACTACCTTACAAAACAATGAGCTACGAATATGCACTCGAATACGGGACAGCAACCATTGAAATGCATATTGATGCTTTGCAAAAAAACTGGAACGTATTAATACATGATGATTTGCTCGCAACAGGAGGTACAGCCGAAGCAGCAGCGCAATTAGTAAAGCAACAAGGCGCGAAAGTAAGCGGCTTTTCGTTTGTTGTGGAACTTGGATTTTTAAACGGAAAAGAAAAATTAAAAACACATTCAAATAATATAATATGTCTGGCGCAGTATTAGAACAAAACGTAGGGATGAGTTTCCTACCAAGCGAAAATCAGCAAATGATTGCTGACATGATCCGTAAATTCGGAAAAGAACATATCTACCCAAAATATATGGAGTGGGATGAGTCGCAGGAATTTCCTATCCATGTTTTTAAAAAATTAGGTGAGCTTGGTTTAATGGGCGTTTTAGTTCCCACTGAGTATGGCGGTTCAGGTTTCAGTTATACTGAATATGTTACTGCAATTATTGAATTGTCGAAAATTTGCGGCTCCATCGGTTTATCAATGGCAGCACATAATTCATTATGTACAGGACATATTTTACAATTCGGAAACGATGCGCAAAAGAAAAAATATTTACCAAAGTTAGCGACAGCCGAATGGATTGGCGCATGGGGCTTAACTGAAACAGGTACAGGTTCTGATGCCGGAGGAATGGCGACCGTTGCAGTAAAAGACGGCGATTATTATGTAATTAACGGAAGCAAAAATTTTATCACTCACGCCATCAGCGGAAATGTTGCAGTAGTAATTGTGCGTACGGGAGAAAAAGGTGATAGTCATGGTATGACCGCTTTTGTAATTGAAAAAGGCACTCCCGGTTTTAAATCAGGCAAAAAAGAAAATAAATTAGGGATGCGTGCGAGTGAAACTGCAGAATTGATATTTGAAAATTGCCGTGTGCACAAAGACCAAATCTTAGGAAAAGAAGGAGAAGGATTTATTCAGGCGATGAAAGTACTGGATGGCGGACGTATTTCTATTGCAGCCTTAAGTTGCGGTATTGCGCGCGGTGCTTATGAGTGTGCTTTAAAATATTCGAAAGAGCGTGAGCAATTCGGAAAACCTATTTCTACTTTTCAGGCCATCAGTTTTAAATTGGCTGATATGGCAACTGAATTAGAAGCGGCAGAATTGTTAACCTTCAAAGCGGCTGATATGAAAAACCGCGGATTAAAAATGACCAAAGAAGGCGCATTTGCAAAATATTACGCATCGGAAGTTTGCGTTAAGAACGGAACTGAAGCTGTGCAGATATTCGGAGGCTACGGATATACAAAAGATTTCCCGGCCGAAAAATATTACCGCGACAGTAAATTGTGTACCATAGGCGAAGGAACCAGTGAAATTCAAAAACTGGTAATTAGCCGTGAATTGTTGAAGTAGTTCTAAGTTTAATTTGTTTATCATGAAGTGTGATTCGTTAGAATCTCTACTTCATGGTTGTGTGTTAAGCCCCGGTGTAGTTAATCGGGGCTTTTTTATTGGGAACTATTGTAAATGAGTATATTTGTTAAGCTTTTGAAGATAAAACAAAACATACCCAATTTTTTAACCTGCTGTAATTTATTGTGCGGGTGCATTTCAATTACTTGTGCATTAGAGGGGAACTTGGTTTGGTCTTCTATTTTAGTTGGTATTGCTGCGGTATTCGATTTCTTAGATGGGTTTGCAGCAAGAATTTTAGGAGTAAGTTCTCCTATAGGAAAAGATCTTGATTCCTTAGCTGATATGGTGACGTTTGGTGTGGTACCCGGAGTTGCAATGCATACTATTATGTTAGTTTCCTATAATCTTCCAATGGATCTTTCTGGTGTTGGAGGTTGGCATACTATTATTTTCGAGAATTTTTTTGATAAGTTGCAGTTTTTTGCTTTTTATTATATTTTTCCTTTCACTGTTACAATATTTTCTGCTATTCGATTAGCAAAGTTTAATAACGATACACGACAGACTGAATCTTTCATAGGACTACCAACTCCTGCAAATGCAATATTTATTATGTCATTACCTGTTATTCTTTTTTTTCAGTATGGTTTTGTCGAAATTTCATGGGGGACTTTTGAACTTATGCATGGTTCGCCCCATATTGTAGGTTCCACACGGTATTCAGATTTTCAACGGATGGTGGTATCTGCTTTCTTGAATCCATATGTACTCAGTTGTATTTGTATCATCCAATCTTTTCTTCTAGTGGCCCCCATCCCTCTTTTCGCCCTAAAATTTAAGTCCTTTGGCTGGAAGGGGAATGAGATACGCTATGTGTTTTTAGGGCTGAGTCTGGGGCTTTTACTTGGTTTACAATATTTAGGTATCCCTCTTATAATCATTCTCTATATTCTTATGTCCCTAATAAACAATCTTATTCAAAAACGGAACTAAACCTCTCCTTTGGGAGAGGTCGAATAAGCTGAGGTTCACCTCAGATCTTATTCGGGTGAGGGTTTACAGAGCCATGCCCCCTCAAAAATAGCTCAAATTTTATTGGATTTTGTCTCTTGCAATTAATACCTAAAACACTAACTTAGCACCTCAATTTTAAAAACACAATGGCAAAATTTATTGCAGATATTGATGTAATGCCGCTCAAAGCGCTTCTCGATCCACAAGGTAAAGCTGTTACAGGCTCTATGAAAAATTTAGGTTTACCCGAAATTCAAAATGTACGAATCGGTAAACACATCACTTTAGAAATTGAAGCTGCAAGCAAAGAAGCCGCATCCGCTAAAGTAGATGAAGCCTGCAAAAAATTATTATGCAACCAAATCATGGAAGGCTACGAATTCAAATTAACCGAAACAAAATAACTCACTAACTCAAAACTCACCAATTCACAAATTAATATGGGATATCTTTTCACCTCCGAATCAGTATCAGAAGGCCACCCGGATAAAGTGGCTGACCAAATATCAGATGCGCTAATTGATAATTTTTTGGCTTTCGACCCAAACAGTAAAGTAGCTTGCGAAACTTTAGTTACAACCGGACAAGTTGTTTTAGCAGGGGAAGTTAAATCGAATGCGTATTTGGACGTTCAGGAAATTGCACGTGAGGTTATACGTAAAATCGGCTACACAAAATCGGAATATATGTTCGAAGCGAATTCTTGCGGAATTTTATCTGCTATTCATGAGCAATCTTCTGATATCAATCAGGGTGTTGACCGCAAGAAAAAAGAAGATCAGGGTGCGGGTGACCAAGGTATGATGTTTGGTTACGCAACCAATGAAACCGCTAATTATATGCCCTTGGCTTTAGATTTAGCGCACGGAATTTTATTGGAATTAGCAGCATTGCGCCGCGAGAACAAAGAAATAAAATATTTGCGTCCTGATGCTAAGTCACAGGTAACACTCGAATACAACGACAAAAATAAACCTGTTCGTATCGATGCGATTGTTGTTTCAACACAACATGATGATTTTGACAGCGAATCAAAAATGTTAGCGAAAATTAAAAAAGATATCATCGATATTTTAATTCCGCGTGTTAAAAAGAAATATCCTAAATACGCTCACTTATTCAATACAAAAATTAATTACCATATTAATCCGACCGGTAAATTCGTAATTGGTGGTCCGCACGGCGATACAGGCTTAACAGGCCGTAAAATTATTGTGGATACTTACGGAGGAAAAGGTGCCCACGGTGGTGGTGCTTTCTCAGGAAAAGATCCAAGTAAAGTTGACCGTTCTGCTGCTTATGCAACGCGCCATATTGCTAAGAATTTAGTTGCTGCAGGAGTTTGCTCAGAAGTATTAGTACAGGTTTCTTATGCAATAGGTGTAGCACAGCCAATGGGTATTTTTATTGATACCTACGGAACTGCAAAAGTAAAAATGAACGACGGACAAATTGCGAAAATTGTTCAGAGCGTATTTGATATGCGCCCATATTTTATCGAGCAACGTTTTAAATTACGTACACCAATGTATAGCGAAACTGCTGCATACGGACATATGGGCCGTAAAAATGAAACGGTAACCAAAACCTTCAAATCACCTGATGGAAAAACAAAAACCATGAAAGTGGAATTGTTTACCTGGGAGAAACTGGATTATGTTGACAAAGTGAAGAAGGCATTTAAGTTGAAATAAAAAGCAATACATCTATATTGAAAGGCTGTCTTGAAAAGGCGGCCTTTTTTATTTCCGGTAAGTAACTGAATAAAGCGAAATAAAATTTTTGTACACCAATTTATTTTCCTTCTCAAGGCTTTTTGTTATCATGTTGTGAAGTGCCGGGTAATTATTTTTTTCCTCCGGGTTTTGCAGTATTTTTCCAACGGCAAGCGGCAATTCTTTAATAAAATTAAAAGGCAAGTCGGCTTCAGCAAAATAGCGCTTTAAAGAATTTAATTTTGATTCAACCAACTCTATATTGCCAAGATGAAAATGTAACGTGATTTCTGATATAAGTGCAAGATGAAAGACATCACGTCTGAATTTTTCGGCATTTCTTAAGACATAATTTATTTGTTTGAGCGCTTTTCTGTAATTGCCTGCATAAATATTGATGAGAGAAAAGCTGAGGTTCGCATTAAGTTTCTCGTTCAATGGCAATAAATCTTTTAAAGCATTGTAGCGCGATTCTAATTCGGAAATTTTTGCGCCGTATTCTGTCATATTGCCGGAAGAAATAATGATATCAAGCTTGATTAGAACCAATAACGTAAAATATTCGGTAATCACATCGGCATTTTTGCTGTTTTTAAGTTCATGCATTCTTATTTCCGTTTCTTTTATTAATTGGTCTGCTTCCGGAAACATTTTATTGAACATAAGTGAAATACAAATATTACGGATAGAGCGCAGGTAATCGCCCGGGTCTTTCTTTATCAGATACGTAAACTGTTCGTATAAATGTTTTGTGCGGTTAGCATGAAAATTAGCAGCGGGATAATTTCCCTCTTTTACGGATACAAAGCCTTTGATTTTATTATATAAAACTTTAGCGGCAGGACTAAATGCTTTTTCTTCGGTTTTCAGCAAAGCAGATTTTTGATGATCTTTAGAACCGAAAAAATAATTGGTGGTTGATTCAAGTTTAAAGGATGCCCACAATATTTCATATTCAATAAGGTTAGCGTATTCACCGGCAAGCTTGCTTAATAATTTTTTATCTGCGTTAAAGCTTCTGGAAAGATAATCTATGTCAGAAGACTTAAGTGCATTCAGAACCCTCATTTCAATCACTTCAATTTTAAGCAAATGGTTTTCATCAGGATTTTGCTTAAGAATTTTTTCGGTAATTCTGAAAGCTTCCTTGTAAAGCCCTTTTGTATAAAGGATTCTGGCGCGGCGTATCATTAATTTTTCATCCGGTAAAATGGAGTCCTGATGAAACAAAAACAAACCGTCGAGTAATTTATAATACAAACGTGTCGAATTTCCTTCTGTATTATTCTTCTTTTCTGTTTTAGTTTTTTTGTTTCTTTTTTGCAGCATCGCATAATCAGAAAGCATTTTATTCGGATTATTCCTCGAAAAAGTTTTAAGATAAAGATGGCAGTACCTTTTTTCGGCACTATTCAGGGTTGTTAACAGTTCATTTAAATCTAAACTCATTAGCACATCCTCTTATAAAGTGATTTTATCGATTAATAATTCAGATATATAAATATAATGTTTAATCTGAAATGTAAAATGATAATTATATAAATATATGTAAATCAATTATATATATCTATTATATTAATATTAGAAACGTAAAAAATTAAGCAATTAACAAAGGGTTTGCTAAATGGTTGCCGAACTTTGTATCAAATAATCAATAAAAAAATAATGAAAAAACAATTACAACTAATCGCGATTTTACTGATGCTTAATGTATCTCTATTTTCGCAAGTGAATGTAACAGGTGGTTCATCTGCTACATATTCAACAGTTAATGCAGCCTTCGCCGCAATTAACGCAGGTACTCACTTTGGTTCCATAACAATTGATGTAACGGCCAGCACCACTGAGCCTTCAACCCCAACACCATTAATGGCAAGCGGGCAGGGTTCGGCTAATTATACTTCAATAGTTTTGCGTCCAACGGTTACAGCTACTATTAGCGGCGTCATGTTAACAGGCCGCGGTGTATTGGAATTAGATGGCGCCGATAATGTTACCATTGATGGTGATATTATTGGGGGTCCGGTTAACCGCGATCTTACAATTTCAAATGATGCGGCGAACAATATTGCAGCAACGGCTGCCATCCGTTTAATTGGACGGGCGACTTTGGGTCTTGGTGCTACAACTAACACAATCGCGAATTGTATAATTCTGGGAAATACCGAGGGTAACGATGGCATTAGCGGCAGCACAGTAATTAATAGTTATGGTATTTATGCGGGCAATAATGCAGCTAACTTAACCGCCGGAGGTACCGGGGATAATTATGATGGCTTAGTAATTAAAAATAATTTATTTAACCGTTCATATTTCGGTTTATACATTGGAGGTACAACTGCAGGTACAGCAGACAATAATATTATTGAGGGAAACATTTTTGGTTCCAATACGTCAGGTCTGACAATTTCTTTTAAAGGTATTTTATTAACCACTGCAACTTCCAGCACTATTCAATCAAATGAAATTTTTAATTTGAAAGTTAATACAAGCGTTAATCCGGCAGGTATTGAAATTACCGGAACATCTTCAGGATCAATAACGGTTTCAAGAAATAAATTAAATGCGATATGGTCAACAAGTACAACCGGCTGGGGGGCATATGGCATCAACTTTACCGGAGGTAATAATCATTTATGTATTAACAATGTGATTTACGATATTCTTACCACCAACTATTCTGCAACAAGCACAACCTATAATGCGTTTGGAATACGGATTACTTCGGGAACGGGTATTAAAGTATATTATAACAGTGTGAACTTATACGGAAATTATACATATACTGCAGCTAATTGTGCATCAGCTGCATTTCTTGTTACATCAACAACAGCAACAGGTTTAGATATCCGGAATAATATTTTTGCTAATAAAATGACTTCAAGCGCAACTACCAAAAAGTTTTTTGCGGTTTGGTTCCCTGCTTCCTACAATTTCTTAAATGCAACTTTAAACAATAATGCTTACATGGTTAGCAACGATGCCGATCATTTTGTAGGCAAGATTGGCACAACAACAGGAACGGGTGAGTACGCTACTTTATCTGCCTGGCAGGCCCTATCGCAGGTTAATAACATAACCAACGATGTGAACTCTGTGCCGCCGGTAAATTCACCCGCTCCATTTGTTGCAGATAATAACTTAAACATTCCTGCAAATGCAGTTACTCCAATCGAATCAGGTGCAATTTTAATTCCGTCACTCGGAACGAATATTGATTATAATACAGCAGTTCGTCCTTTAGCAGGGATTAATTCAAATACAAATCCTGATATGGGCGCATACGAGTTTGATGGTTTAGCCGGAGTTGCAACTGATGCGGGAATTCAAACATTAGTTAGCCCCGCTGTTAATGGTTGTTACGGCGCTTCAGAAAATATTGTTGTTACAATTAAAAATTACGGTACAGCCTCAATCTCAAATATTCCTGTTACAGTTACTGTATCAGGTGTGGTTTCCCAAACAAATAACGCAACATATACAGGAACAATAACGACCGGAGCTTCTGTGAACTTTACTGTTGGCACATTAAATATGCTTACCGCAGGGGTCTATTCTTTTAATGCGATAACATCATTGGCCGGCGATACAAATACTCCGAACGACGGAATGGCTACAAGTACGCGTACAGTTATTCCTCCTGTGGCTATTCCGCAGACCGTTAGTTTTACAGGTTTTAGCGGTGCTAACTTAACAACAATGTTCCCCGATTGGCGCGAAGGCAATACAGCTGCAGTTCCAATTGGTACAACTTCATTATGGACAAGCCAAACCGGTTTAAATGGCGTTGGAAATATTACGGCGCGTTTAAACATGTACACAACTTCCCGCAACGAATGGATTGTTGGTCCTAAAATTTCTGCAACTTCAGGCACTCAGCTTTCGTTTGATGCGGCCGTAACTAATTTTGCGAGCACTA
>CAZRNW010000058.1:8520-11315 GCA_964601535.1 uncultured Flavobacteriaceae bacterium | reverse complement strand
AAAGGAAAAGTAAATGCGAACTATTATTGTAATTATTCTAGGGTTGTCTGTAGTGGCGTGCTCTTCCGTTCCCGAATGGAAGAAACACAAGACCTATACAAAAACTTGTTATAGGTATGGATATTCGGGATATGGCGGACTACAATACACAACGCCTTGTGAAAAGGAGTAAAAAATGCAATATTCTAAACCAATTGCTGTTACTGGCGGAAAGCATAATGGGAAGCTGTATAGGATTTCTATTGTGCGTGTTTTTAACGAAAATGCTGAGGAGACAAGGAGTTTTTTTCAGCTTTCAATTTACAATGATCAAGCAGGAAGTTATATCCCTATTCAAGATTTGAATAGACAGGATTTTGCAACACTTGAAGACGCAAAACAATACCTTGAAACAATGTTCTAGGAGAATACAATGAGAGTACAATCGGTTGGAACTATTGGAGTAATTGCTTATCAGAGAATGATTAATAAAGCTGCGGATAGGGCGGCAAATGCATCCGATGCTGGAAGTGCTGCGGAAGCTTCAAAAACGCCCGCAGAAGTTTTGCGAGATAAATACGCAGATTGTGTTAATATCTCAATAAGCGCTGAAGCAAAACGATTGTATAGTCTTGCAAGGATTGGAGAATAGTTATGAAGCATTTTAAAAGCACGCGTTGTGAATGTCCTCACAATACAGAATTAGAGCGTAAATACGGTGGATATCACGATTGTCCAAATGAAGGTGTAGGCCATTTCTATGCATTAATTTTGTTTCTTATGGCGTTTTATAGCGGAGCAATTATCCTCGGTCTTGTAAATAATCCATATTTGGTTATCAATAAACTTTGGTTTTTAATACCTCTTACATTCTTTATTGCGGCGATTTTTTGTAAGAAATTATCTGGCCCGTCTAACATGTGAAAAATTAAATAAAGGGTAATTAAATGCGCACAGAATATAAAATTGACAAAAACGAAACACTTCTTTATTCTATTCGTTCCCTTATTGGGGAATTGAATAGACTTTCTGAAAAATATCAATTCGGAGAAATGGATAGAAATTTATTGAAGTTGAAATTGTACAAGGTTATTAATAAGTTGAAGGGGAAGGTATGAAAAGAAATTATTTTTTATTGTATGGTGAAACAGATTTAATGTATGGTTGGGACTAAGTATGAAAGCAGCAGTAAAGAAAAGGAGTAATCTATGATCGAAAAATTAACGTCTGAGCAAGAAAGTAAGATCCCACAGTACTTAGATCAATATCTAAAGATTGGTCTAGATACTGCACCTGTTGACAGAAAAAAGGCAGAAGAAGTCGTGAGCGCGGCATATCGAGCGCTAAAGCAAACGCCACCTACAAAGTTTTTCTGGTTTGATTCTCCGTTTGCAGCTGAAAGTGCAATGAAAAAAGCTGGTGTTTCTTTTTCAAGAAACTATGGAAGCTTTGAAGCCTACTGGGTTTCAACCTATGCCTTCGTTGCAAAGGAACTCTTTCCTACCGAGAATCAAAGCTTAATCGATGCTGCTATTGCAGTGGTCAAAGAGTGTGGTGTTTACTACGCTTTTGAAAAAGGAGCGGTTTTAACTGAGAAACCTGTTGGACTTTACTTTAACTCTAATAAGCAGCTTCACAGACTTGTAGGCCCTGCCATCGAGTATAAAGATGGCACTGGTGTCTACGCTCTAAATGGTATTCGTATTCCAAAAGAGTTTGGCGGCGAAGTAGAAACCATCAATCCAATTGATGTTATGCGTATTGTTGATGTCGACGTACGTCGAGAAGTAATGCGCAAAGTCGGCGTCACTAAGATGCTAGAGGCTATGAATGCTAAGCTTCTAGACACCTTTAGTATGAATGTAGGTGTTACAGAGCATGTCTATGAGCTTTATGAGCTAAATTTAGGTGATGGGCTTATAGCTCGTGCGCTTAAGATGAAAAACCCTTCAATAGATGCTTATCATGTCGAAGGCGTTCCAGACGAAATTAAGACGTGCAAGGAAGCGATAGCGTGGCGCAATGGCTTTGACAAGTTTGTCCCGCCTACGGAGCTTACTTAATTATTATGGAAGCATCTGACTTAGGAAAGCCTATTGAGGACCAGCTCAGGGACCAGCTCGAGGACCAGCTTCGGGACCAGCTCTGGGACCAGCTCGGGAGCCAGCTCCTGGGCCAGCTCGGGGACCAGCTCGGGGACCAGCTCGGGGACCAGCTTGGGAATCAGCTCCGGGCCCAGCTTTGGGACCAGCTCGAGTACCAGCTCGGGGACCAGCTCGGGGACCAGCTCCGGTACCGGCTCTGGGACCAGCTTAAAGATTAGCGAGGATCTAATGGAATCAGTAGTTCAGTTTCTATTGAGCAGACAAAAACAAGCGATGAGAGATTTAGAGTTTTACTCTCTTCTACTTCAAGAAGTTGAGCAAGCTTTAAAGAACCAAAAGAAGACAGAGCTTTCAGAAAAGTTTCTGAAAGTAATTGCTTCTAAAGAACAAGGAGAAATTAAATGAAGTACTACCAACAAGGTGATGTGATTCTAATCCCTACGACTAAAGTTGAGGGGGATAAAATTGGCCGAGTTGTTCAAGAAGGTGAGCATACGGGCCACGCGCACAGACTTGATAACAATGGCACCGTGTTTCAGAAGGGCGATAGAAAGTTTGTGTTAGTCCAGGGCGGGAAAGCGCTTCTAACTCACGAGGAGCACAATACTCAAGAAATTGAAGAAGGAGCTTATGAAGTTCGTATTATCCGAGAGGTGGATATTTTTTCTAAGCTTGTTCGCGCTGTTGTGGACTAAGCATGAAAGCATCTGA
>CAZRNW010000058.1:0-8420 GCA_964601535.1 uncultured Flavobacteriaceae bacterium | reverse complement strand
TATGAAACTGTATAAATTTACAAGAGAAACGGAAAGGTATCTTTTAGAAGATATTGACTTTCTAAATTGTCTAGGGTATCTTCTAGGAGAACGAATCGCAGTTTTTGGAACAACCTCTATCGAATGGTGTTAAAATGATTGTTCAATATAAAGACGGACGAATGGTAGAAGTAACAGTTAACGGAACAGATTACGAGGATTATACCATTGAAGCTTATTTTGTAGACACCAATCTTGAACTATCTAGTTCCGAACTAGATTGGATTATAGATAAATATGCTTTGGAAATTCAAGATGCAGTCACAGATAATCTAGCGTCTTATGGAGATTATTTATATGATTCTTGGAAGGAAGGGAATTAAAAGGGTTGTGCTCGCGCACAATAAAACTAGTTGCGGCGTGGAGCTTTACACAAAAGCGAACTCTTAACCAAGCCTTCCTGGGCACCAAGTGCATTGCTCGGGTAAGGCGTTATAAAGGCTAAGACGAGGACACGCTCTGTCCTGGTTCCGAGATACGGTCTAGCCAGGAGTTCTAACGAAGCAAATCTCGGTGAGGTTAGACGCAGATGACCAATATAGCCGGTATCAAGCCCGGCCAACTAGTTTAATTTTTTGAATGAGGAATAAAATGGCTAACAATTGTCAAGAATGTGTAAGACTCGAAGGTAAAGTGAAGTTTTTAAAAGATGTTGCAGAGGCTAATGCCGTAGCAGGGACTAAAAATGTAGATTTAGCACTAAAACTTCATATTGCTATAGAAGCTTTGGAATTTTATGCAAGCGATAAGATGTTTGATTTAAACTACATAGGGGAAGGACTGCGCGGGGGAACTGCCAGAACCGCTTTGAATAAGATTAAGGAGAACGAGAAGTGAAACATAATTGGGAATTTAAAAGCGACAAACAAATTGCGGCAGATGCACTAAAACTTCGTATCTTTTTTACCTCTTCGTTTATAATCATGGGAATTTTGGGTTATGGAATTGTTTTTTTAGGATGGAAATGACTTAACCTAATGGAACATATACTTAAAAACGAGCCTAATTACCAAATAAAACGCTATGAATTAGCAACAAAAAGTATTTGGTTTATTAAAAAAGACGAACATTATGGGTTAGGTGCCACAAAAAAAGAAGCAGAGATTAATCTAGGATTTAAAAATGATTACGCTACGATACAAACTCCCAACTGGCTTTATAAACTAGGCAGCATAGAAAAAAGCAACCCAAACGTCAAAATTTATACGTTTCCAAAGCTAACGAATTGGGTATTAATGCAACTTCCTTTAAGTTGGCGAGGAAATTACAATTTTTACGTATTCTATAATCCAGAAAAAGTCTCTACTTGTTTAATGGTAATAAACACGTCCAATTTAAATACAGAGCCGCTTTATATTTATTCTGACGCGGGTTCTATGATGGAACAATTAGTGTTTTGTGTATACCAGTTTTACATTGAGGTTGATAAGGGTAACTGGTTAAAAAAAGAATCAGAGAGAAATAAAAAGTTGTTTTTGTGGTTTATTCAATGGTATAATAAGATAGAGAAGAAGGGATTGAAATATGATTGAAATCATTTTGTTTTTTATTACTGCAAGTATTTTGGTTTCTCTGCTTGAACCTGCATTTCTAATTCTCCAAGGACTGTTTTCTTTTGTTAAAAATCATTGGTATCTATTTGTTTTGGTTGTTATTTGGGCCGCGAAAGGATTTATTTAATGAGAAACTGGGTTTGGGGAAGTTTAGATCATCAACAAGTGCGCATCTTTTTTGAACAAGACGGAAATACCCCCATCAATATCTCTGTTCAAATTGGAGAAGTTTCTTTTGATTTTGACAAATTTTCCCCGCTTCAACAAGAAAAGCTTTTGAGAGAGATTGATAGAAATAACTGCGATGTAATTTAAAGGAGTAAAATGACTAGAATCCGATATACACAAGTAAGCGAAAACGTATTAAAATCAACAACTTCGTTTCTTACAAATTCAGGCGATTCTGTTTCAGTGGAACTAAATACCCTAACCAAGGAGTATTTTGTATATAATACCAGTTCCAATACTATTGTTGACCACGGACAGAGAAACTCTCTGGTTGCGTTGAAAACTGCGGCGCGACAAGTTTTACAAATGCTTGGGGTTGTTTTTCAAACAGAAGTTAGAAACCGCACCACAAAGGATGCAGCGTAATGCTTAAAAAACTAACGTTCCTAAAAACTCAACCTAAAAACCCGGCGGTTCATATTGTACTTCCAAGAGAATTGAAAATCATTGGAAAGTTTACTAGATACCTTAATACTGGATTTATTGTTGAAGCAAACCCAGTTAAAATAGGAAAGAAGGACGTTTGGGAAATTGTTTTGTCGACCGGTGAAAACTATTTTGTTGAACCTTTTAAGGTTTAATGAGTCGTCCAAGCTTCAATGAATGGTTCTTAAAGCTAGCAAAAGTTGTAGCAGAACGTTCGCCAGATCCTAAAATTAAGGTAGGAAGTGTTCTAACTTCTTTAAACAACAAACTACTATCAATAGGATACAATGGTCCGGTTTCTGGTCTTTCAAATAAAAGAGAATCTCTAGAAGCTGGTAAAAGCGGGTTTATTCACGCGGAAATAAACTGCTTGCTCGCAAAAAATATGGAAGCAAATATCCTAGACTGCAAGATGTTTATCACACACCAACCTTGTGAAAACTGCGCAAGAGCAATAGCCAATACAAAGAATATCAAAGAAGTGTATTATCAAACGTCGTATCCCGATAAAAAAGGATTGAAAATTCTTAAGCAAACTGGTATAAAAGTAATTAAATATGGAAGTTAAAGAGACATTGATAAATAGACTAACGTCTTATTTCGGTGAAGACGTTTCAGATTATGCTATTTATGAAGCTGACGATTGTTTCTACGTTTATCCTAAAGCTTATGGCGAAATTGTAATGCAAGAAGAACCACAGTATTATTCCTTAGTTATAATGAATTATTCTGGTAAAATTCTAAAAGATAGACACGGTATTTTTGGAAAAGTAGAGTTTTCAAATGTACGATCCATTCGATAGTAAACAACAAGTTTTGTATTGGCTTGAAAATAACAGGCCGACTATTAAGCAATTTTTTGAAGATTCTCGTATATTTAATAGACTTAGAGATGTTTATAAAGAAGAACCGGAAGAATTCCACGAGGATGTTAAACAACAATTTTTAGGACGGGTAAGACAAACTATCAAAGCTCAAATTGCCATGGATTTAGGAGTTTCACAAGATATTATCGAAGAAGTTTTAGAAAATTACAATTTGGAGGAATTGTGCTAGAAATAGTTTGGGTAGTCACAATCTTTCAAAATTATCCTATTAAAACAGAGTATATCCACAGTGTGCATGAAACCAGAGAAAGCGCAGAAATGGTTTCTAATGATCTTGAAGAACAAATGGGTGAGAATTTTACTGTAGAAGTCGAACCATTCCGTGTTAATAACGTAGAATACGGTGATTTAGAGGAGTCCTTAGATGATGAACAAGAGTAAAGAAGTTGTTTTAACCCCAGAAGAACAAGGTGTTATTGTAAACGAATTAGAAGACGTGAAAGATCATTTTCAAGCTCTTTTAGAAGACGAAGCAATTGATAACGATATTGAAAAAGAAGAAATGATTAATCGTATTGACGTTATTGATAATGTGATTCGTAAACTTACCTGATAAAAAATCTCCAGAAAAAGGAACATCGTGGAAAACAAAATGTCTAAGTTTGCAGAAACCATTCTGCAACAAAAATATTCTCATTTAAAAAAAGACGGCACCTTAGAAACATGGGAGAATATTGCTTACCGCGTTACAAAAAATGTAATGAAGTCGGTTGATGCCGAAAAGGATTTAACTAAACGTGTTGAAAAAGCTATTGTAGATAGAAAATTTATTCCAGGAGGACGGTATTTGTATTCTTCTGGACGCTCTTTCCATCAGACGCAAAATTGTTTTGAGGGTAAAACAAGGATTGTTACTAGGAATGGAACTAAAACTTTAAAAGAATTAGTAAATCAAAAAACTATTGTAATGTCTACCGAAGGCCAATGGAAAGAGGCTGAAATACGTTCATTTGGAATTCAACCATTGATGAAAGTTACGCTAACACGAGCAGGAATTGAAAAAGAAATTTTTGCAACTCCTAATCACTCTTGGAGAATCGCAAAGGCTGAAGGACCGAACGGTCGTTCTATGCAAAAATGCTCCGTGGTGACTGAATGTTTAACTCCTGGAGATAGAATTTGGTCAGTATTTGGTTACGGATTAACTAGGACAACACCATCGTTAGCTGGAATTCAACACGGACTTGTTTTTGGTGATGGGAATGTTCCTAAAGATGAATTTGGTTTTAATACCGCCAATATTCGTTTATGTGGAAATAAGGACGCAGAATTTATAAAATATTTTAACGGCTATAGGACGCGCAAAATTGGAGAAGATACAGAAGTCTCGGGGTTACCGAGACACTATAAAGAAGATGTTTCTTTAAACGCGGACAGATCCTATCTTTTTGGTTGGTTAGCGGGATATTTTGCTGCAGATGGTTGTGTATCTAAAGAAGGGGTTGTTACACTTGCAACCACCAATAGAGAAAATTTAGAATTAGTTAAAAATGTTGCTTATTTACTCGGTGTAGGAGTATTTGGAATACGGGAACAGTCTAGAATTTCAAATTTGACCAACGAAGAAAGCATCATTTATACAGTCGCTTTTGATCGTTCGACACTAACCGAAGATTTCTTTTTGTGTTCAGAACATAAAACAAGATTTAATAACAACCCCCAACAACGTAGGTTTAATTGGAATGTTAAATCAGTTGAACGAACTGATCGTTATGAAGAAGTTTTCTGTGCGGTAGTTCCAGATACCCATGAATTTGTTTTAGAAGATAATATTTTAACTGGTAATTGCCTATTACTCTCTGTCGAAGATTCAAGAGAATCTTGGGCAGAGTTAATGCATAAAATTACAATCTCTCTTATGACAGGAGCGGGGATTGGTGTTGTATATTCAAATCTTCGAGCAAAGGGAAAAAAGATTAGGCGTTCTGGCGGTCAAAGTACCGGACCTATCGCACTAATGCAAATGGTTAATGAGGCGGGTAGGGGTATTATGCAAGGCGGATCACGCCGCTCGGCGATATGGGCGGGATTGCACTGGAATCACCCAGACATTCATGAATTTATTACATTAAAAAATTGGTCTAAAGAAGTCAGGGATTTAAAAGAAAAGGATTTTAATTTTCCCGCAACAATGGACGGTACAAACATTTCTGTAATTCTAGACGATGATTTTTTCGAGGCTTTTCACAACGAAAAACACGAACAGCATTCTATGGCTCATTCTGTTTATTGGAAAACAGTAAAACAAATGCTACAAACGGCAGAGCCGGGCTTTTCTATTGATTCAGGAAAAAATTCTGGAGAGCACTTAAGAAACGCTTGCACGGAAGTAACCTCACGAGACGATTCAGATATTTGTAATTTAGGTTCGATTAATCTAGCAAGAATTACTTCTTTAGAAGAGATGAAAGAAATCGTTGAGCTTGGCACAGCGTTTTTGCTGGCTGGTACTGTCTATTCGGATGTTCCTTATCCTAAAGTTGATCAGGTACGCACGAAAAACCGAAGACTAGGACTCGGGTTGATGGGAGTGCATGAATTTTTACTGCTAAACCAGCAAAAATATGATATTTCTTCAAAATTAGAAGAATATTTAAAGATTTATGAACAAAGTACTATTATAGCAGGAAAATACGCAAAGGAATGGGGGCTTTCAAAGCCAGTAAAGACTAGAGCAATTGCGCCGACCGGCAGTATTGGAATTATTGGAGAAACCACAACCGGCATTGAACCAATTTTTTGCGTGGCCTACAAACGACGCTATTTGAAACACAACACATGGCATTATCAATACGTAATTGATCCTACGGCAAAAAAACTTATTGATAGCGGAATAAACCCCGATCACATTGAGGACGCCTATTCATTGGCAGAAGATGTTGAACGACGTGTAAAATTCCAAGCATGGATGCAAAAATACGTAGACCACGCAATTTCCAGCACTATTAATTTACCTGCATGGGGATCTGAAACCAACAACGAACAAACCATACAAAAATTTGGTGACATGCTTATTAAATACCTACCCGATTTACGAGGGATGACAGTCTATCCTGACGGTAGTCGTTCAGGACAACCTATTACGCCTGTAAAGTATGATACAGCAATGAAACATGTAGGCGAGATTTTTATTGAACAAACAGATATTTGTGATATAACAAAAGCTGGTAGTTGCGGAACATAAAAAGGAGAATACATGAATAACGCAGTAAACGACGCTCTAACAAGCGTTCTAGAAGTAGTGAAGTTTAGCTTAACCAACGAACAAATTGAGGAATTATCCACAATTCTTTCAGATTTGTTTGAAATGGGGGTAGCTTTAGCTCAATCCGAAACAGATTTATATGGTAATAATTGGTAATATGTGCTAATATTGGTTAATGGTGTTTAATTTCAGAGATAAAATTCTAGTTACGCATAATTCGCAGAAAATCGAAGGCTATATTTACCAAATTCTTCCCAATAATAGGGAAGCGTATGTCGTATTAAGCGGTCAAAATAATAAGCCAGTTCTAGTTGAACTGCTTAATTGTGAGAAGATTCAGGAACCGCCGCTTAAAAGAAAACGTGGTAGACCTAAGAAAGCTTCTAAATAACCTCTATTTTGCGTTATATTGCCCTATAAACCCTTCTTTCAAAGGAGTGCATGAGATTATATCAATTCTTTTTATTTTTGCTCATAATCCCTTTTAATACACAATCCGAACAGCTAATAAATAGCTATGTTTTAGTAGATCTTCCAGAAACTAGGGTTAAAATTGCCGTAATTGACACAGGAATTGTTTCAAATGATGAGACAAAACCTTATCTATGTAAAGGAAAACATTACGATTTAACCGGAACAGGAATACAGGACGAGAATAGACACGGTACAAACGTCGCGGGTTTAATTGCAAAACAGATAAATCCTGAAAAAGTATGCCTACTTATTATTAAGTATTATCAACCGAATGGATATAACTTGCATGCGGAAGTTACAGCACTTAATATTGCAATGCAACAAAACGTTAAATACATTAATTTTAGTTCAGGCGGAGAAGAAAAACATTGGAGTGAAAGAGAAATTATCAGTAAGGTATTAGAAAGAAAGATTTATTTCGTAGCTGCGGCAGGAAACAAAAACGATAACTTGTTAGCAGAATGTAATTATTATCCAGCATGTTACAGCTTTGCCTCAAAATATTTTAGGATTGTAGGAAACGGTCTTGACCCTAAAAGGCGTTTCAGTTATTCTAACTATGGCGGTCCGGTTACTGACTGGCGTGATGGCGTTAGACAAACAGGATTTGGAATTACGATGACCGGAACTTCACAAAGTGCAGCAGTTTTAACCGGCGAAATCGCCGCAAAGGAGAATCCGTGAAGGATTTAATTTTAAAGTCTTTAGATGCACATAAACGATTTGTAACTTCTAAAATGCGTCTGCAAAACGCGGTTTATTACAAGGAAATCTATAATATCGTTAATAGTTTAATTCGCAGCAACGATAATTATTTTGTAACTTTGGCTACACTAGAAGCTGTTTTAAATCAACTCCGTATTTCGAAGTTGCTTCCAAATGATGAACTAAAGTATAAAAAACTAGCAATTGCTCATATTAACGAAGTAATTCTTGTAATTGTTGAAAGGTTTTCTGGAAAACTCAGATGATAAAGATTAAGCTAAAAGATTTAGAATTGGCTATGGAACACATGAAGTCTAACGCCTATTCAGAATATATTGAGTTTGACGGAAACGAGATTGGTGGTTCCGCGATGTCTTTATCCTTTGTTGATAAAAACAACAAGGCTTGTAAGATTTTTTTGTACGAAAGTGGGAGATCCATTACCCCGGAAATCAGGGTGACAACGAAGCTTTATAAGAGCGAAAAATAATTAAACTATTTAAAAGGAATTGTAGGTGATTATGGAAAATCCGATAGGTAAGGTTATTAGATTTCCGAATAAACGTCAACGGGCTGCTGCTAGAAAGAAGTTCTTCAGTCTTTACACCATTCACGAAGTGTTTAACGTGACTATCGGTGTATTGATCGCACAATTTATTACTTGGATTTTAACTGGGAGATTTTAATGAGAAATTATCAAGAGAAACAATTTTTTAGTTTAATGTGGGCTTTGGTTCTTGGTATTTGGAGTTTGGTTCTTCTTATTGCGGTCAGATAAATGAGCAAAAAAGGTAAATTCGATCTCTCAGAATATAAAAAATCAATTCAATCAGCAGATACCCCTTTAAAAGTTGATGTATATGTTCAACTAAATGACGCATTACAAGCGGTTTTAGGGCTTCC
>CAZRNW010000057.1:0-11432 GCA_964601535.1 uncultured Flavobacteriaceae bacterium | reverse complement strand
ATATAATGAAACCATTGATTGAATTATTAGCCGGTATTCCTTCTGTTGTTTATGGGTTCTTTGGTCTTGTTGTCATCGTACCGTTAATTCAGAAATTATTTAACCTGCCGGTGGGTGAAACAGGATTAGCAGGAAGTATTATTTTAGGAATCATGGCGCTTCCAACAATCATAACAATTTCTGAAGATGCTATGCGGAATACGCCGAGAGCTATGAAAGAAGCCAGTCTTGCATTAGGTGCCAGCAAATGGCAAACCATTTATAAAATTGTTATCCCCTATTCTATTTCCGGAATTACAGCGGGCGCCATTTTAGGAATTGGTCGCGCTATCGGAGAAACAATGGCCGTATTAATGGTGACAGGAAATGCCGCTGTTATTCCACACAGCATTTTAGAACCCATGAGAACTATTCCTGCAACCATTGCTGCAGAACTTGGAGAAGCACCAGATGGCGGCTTACATTTTAAAGCCTTGTTTGCATTAGGTTGTATTTTATTCATCATTACTCTGTTTATCAATTTAACTGTGGAATTTATTTCGGGCAGAAAAAAACATAAAAAACATTAATGAAAGCAGTTGACGAAAATAAACTTTCAAAAAAGAAAAGAAGATCGCAGAACTTCGCATTTTTTACTTTGGGGCTTCTGGGCTATACAATTGTTGCAATACTTTTAGTGATACTGACATTTATTGTTGTTAAAGGTATTTCAGCAATTAGTTGGGATTTTATTTCGAAAATGCCTGAAGAAGGTATGACAAAAGGAGGAATTTATCCTGCAATTATCGGAACACTTTATTTGGTGGCGGGCAGTATGTTGTTTGCATTTCCTATTGGTGTTTTAGCTGCTATTTACATGAATGAATATGTTAAAGACGGTTTGATAAAAAAGATAATTAAACAAATGACCAATAATCTTTCAGGTATTCCATCCATTGTATTTGGATTATTTGGTATGGCATTATTCGTAAACAAATTAGGTTTTGGAGATTCTATTTTAGCGGGGTCTTTAACTTTGGGATTATTAGCATTACCTGTTGTAATTCGTACAACCGAAGAAGCTTTAAAAGCTGTTGATGATACATTCCGTCAAGCCAGTTTAGGATTGGGCGCCAGTAAATGGCAAACAACACGCAGAGTGGTTCTTCCAATCGCTTTTCCAAATATTATTACAGGATTAATATTATCAGTTGGAAGAGTATCGGGCGAAACGGCGCCAATTTTATTTACAGTTGCGGCCTACTTCCTTCCAAAACTTCCAACAAGTATTTTCGATCAGGCTATGGCATTGCCATATCACTTATATGTTATTTCTACAAGCGGAACCAATATCGAACAATCAAGACCAATTGCTTACGGCACAGCTCTTGTTCTTATTATTATTGTTCTTATAACAAATTTATTGGCCAATGCGCTCCGTAAATATTTTGGTAAAAAAGTTAAAATGAATTAAGATGCAGAAACTGGAATCACGACATGTAAATGTTTTTTATGGTGCTTCACAAGCATTAACAGATATTAATATTGGTATCGACGAGAATACCGTAACTGCTTTAATTGGTCCATCGGGCTGTGGTAAGTCAACATACCTCCGCTTATTTAACCGCATGAACGATTTAATTGATGGCATTAAAATTGACGGACAAATTCTTATTGACGGAAAAGATATTTATGAAAAAAATGTAAACGTTGATGCTCTTCGTAAAAACACGGGGATGGTTTTTCAAAAACCTAATCCCTTTCCAAAAACAATTTTCGAAAATGTTGCTTATGGCTTGCGCGTAAATGGGATTACGGATCCTAAAATTATTGAAGAACGCGTTGAGACTTCCATAAAACAAGTGGTGTTGTGGGAAGAAGTAAAAGATAAATTAAAAAAATCGGCATTTGAATTATCGGGTGGACAACAACAGCGTTTGTGTATTGCGCGTGCTTTAGCCATTCAGCCTTCTATTATTTTAATGGATGAACCGACTTCTGCGCTCGATCCCATTTCAACAGCAAAAATTGAAGAGTTAATTCATGAGCTGAAAACAAAATACACTATTGTAATTGTGACGCACAACATGCAACAAGCGGCTCGTGTAAGCGACCATACTGCATTTTTTTACCTTGGCGAGTTAGTTGAGTTTGGTGTTACCAAAGAGATTTTTACAAACCCAAAAAGAGAAAAAACCCAGAATTATATTACAGGTCGCTTTGGATAAGTTTTTGTTAAGGATACGTAAACTTATTATTAATTTAGCTAATATTGTTTATATAACCACTTGGTTTTAAATAAGTCAATAAAAGTTTTTCAATTATTAAAAATAAATAGATGAATCATTTCGAATCGGAACTGGAAGTTTTAAAAGGAGATTTTATTAAGTTATGGGAGCTGGCTTCTTCACAACTTAAAGCTTCAATGCAGGCTTTAAGCAATATGGATAAGAAAAAAGCCGAAGAAATTATTCAGCTCGAAAAAAGTGTCAATACTTTAGAATTGAAAATCGAAAAAGATTGTGAAAATATTATCGCACTTTATAATCCCGTTGCTATTGATTTAAGATTTATTCTTGCCTTAATAAAAATCAATTCTAATCTTGAAAAAGCCGGTGATATAGCTTCCCGCATTTCAAAATTCATTGTCAAATTCGGCGATCCGTTTTATAACGAACTAATTGCTAAAACACACACCCTTGAAATGTTTGAAGAGGCTTGCGATTTGTTTGATGATACACTTCTGGCATTTAAAAGTAACGATACTCAAAAAGCAAGAGATATTTTCAGGCGTGACGAATACATTAACGATATCAACAAAAAAGCATTTTTGAATGTTATTGATTCGATAAAAGAAAACCCGGAAGAAATTGAAAAATATCTCAAAATGCTTACTCTGGTACGAAGAATAGAAAAAGCGGGTGATATCAGTAAAAACATTGCAGAAGAAATTATTTTCTATCTGGAGGCAAAGGTTCTTCGTCATAAGGAAAAATAATTTTTTATTTCTTTTTAACTTCTTGATTTTCAAAGTCAGGGAAAGTTGCCCAATTTAAACCTTAACCTTAATTTAACAGGCACAAAGCCGCTTAAAAATAGCTTTGTATAATTAAATTTTAATTTATGTTCGGATTAACCACAGGCCTCGCCATTTTATTGATTGCATGCTTACTTTTAGCGTGCTTTTTCGAATTCATTAACGGATTTCACGATACTGCCAACGCTGTTGCCACAGTAATTTACACCAACTCCATGAAACCAACTGTTGCAGTTGTGTATTCAGGTATTTTAAATTTTATTGGGGTGTTAACCGGAGGTATTGCTGTTGCAATGGGAATTGTAAACTTATTACCTATGGAGGTGTTGGTAGATTCAAATGTCGGACATGGTATCGCCATGATTCTCGCTTTATTACTTTCTGCTATTATCTGGAATTTCGGCACCTGGTATTTTGGAATTCCTGCTTCAAGTTCACATACATTAATTGGTTCAGTAATCGGAATTGGTTTAGCTTTTTATTTTTTACCTGGCGATATGGGATTATCTGCTGTTAATTGGGACAAAGCAAAAGATACAGGACTAGCATTATTACTTTCTCCACTAGCGGGCTTTAGCATGGCTATCATCATCATGTTTGTTTTTAAACGTTTGGTAAAAAACGAAACGGTTTACAAAGAACCAATCCCCGGCAAACAACCTCCTATTTGGATTAGAATGATGTTATGGGCCACTTGTGGTTTAGTAAGTTTTTTTCACGGACAAAACGACGGACAAAAAGGAGTTGGTATTTTAATGATGATTTTAATTGCGATTTTGCCGGGTCAATTCTCATTAGATGAAAAAGTAAATTTACAAAGCGTGAGCGGTAATGTGTTTGAAATTGAAAAAATAATTGCAGCAACTGATACCGCCCAATTCGGAAAGGATGAGTTTAAAAACTATACCAATGTAAAAAAACACGCCGCTTCTTACGCAGCATTGGTTGGCGGAACAAAAACACGGGCTTCTGAAATTGATTTAACAGAACGATTTAACTTGAGAAAAGATGTTGTTAAACTAACTAAAGGCGCTGAAAAATTATTGAAGAGTCCAAACTTCGCTATCTCCCAAAAAGATTCTGCTAAATTAAAAGCTGAAATTAAAAGCGCAAAAAAGTTAGTAGAGTTTGCACCAAGCTGGGTGATTATTCTAATTTCCATTTCTTTAGGATTAGGAACAATGATTGGATGGAAACGTATCGTAAAAACAATTGGCGAAAAAATCGGCAAGCAACATATGAGTTATGCTCAGGGTGCAAGTGCTGAAATCGTTGCTTCCATGGGAATTGGAATGGCATCAGCATACGGTTTGCCTGTTTCCACCACACATATGCTATCTTCAGGTATTGCAGGTTCAATGGTTGCTAAAAAAGGATTGAAAAATTTACAGAAGAAAACAATTACTACCATTGCCTTAGCCTGGGTATTAACTCTACCGGTAACCATGGTTTTATCAGGCGGTTTATTTCTATTATTCAGAGCTTTATTTTAATAGATTCTATTTTGTTTAGTGAAAAGCCTCATCTAGCCATGAGGCTTTTTTATTACACTTAATTTTTTGTACTTTTATTTAAAATCATTTCTATGGAATCCCTAAAATCATCTATCACCCTTCCCGTTAAAGCAGAAAAATTATACAAAGCCTGGTTAAGCAGTAAAGAACATTCTTTATTTACAGGCGGCAAAGCAAAAGTTAGTGCTAAAGTAAATGGAAAATTCACAGCCTGGGATGGATACATCTCCGGTAAAAATTTAGAGTTGAAATCTGGCAAAAAAATTGTACAAAGCTGGCGCACCTCTGAATTTCCGGAAGATGCGCCTGATTCTATTCTTGAAATTACATTCGAGGAAAAAGCCGGAAAGACAAAATTGAATTTATACCACCACGGACTGCAAAAAGGCGATGCCAAAAAATACAGTCAAGGCTGGAAAGATTACTACTTTTTACCAATGAAAACTTATTTTAGTAAATAGTAAATGTTTACCAGGCCTTACTTAGCTTTACTTCTCTGGGTTTTACTACTTAACTATGGCTTTTCCCAAAACATTGACTCTGCTAAAAAAGTTTTGTCAGCCAGCAAAGATGATTTAATTTCCATTAAAACACTGGCATTTCTTTCTGATGCGGCGGGCGATTCAATATTTACAGCAGAATTAAAAAAACTTTGCAAAAAAAACACAGCTTCAAATAACTCAATCCTGGCCTATGAAGCAAAAAAAGGTCTTGCCCTTGCGATTAATAACGAGGGCTTGGATTTTTATTCTAAGTATAATATAGAGCAAGCAGGGCGATTGCTGTATGAAGCCTTAAATATGAGGCTTAAAATCAAAGATGCTCCGGGAATTTCAGAAAGCTATTATAACCTTGGTTACTTTTTTGAAAACCGAAACGACGACAGCTCTTTTTATCATTATACAAAAAGCTATAATCTCCGTTTAAAAAACGGTGATAATATTGGCGTTGGAAAATCCCTTCATAAAATGGCTAATTGTCAGTATGGAAAAGGAAATTATCATATCGCCCTGAAATATTATTATTCCAGCCTTAAGGTACAGGAAAAAACAGGAAACTTAAAAGGCTATTCTCTCACGCTCCGCAATATTGCATTAATTCAACTGCAACAAAATGATACAGTTTCTGCAATGAAAAATCTTTTCAAAGCAAAGGATATTGCTGAAAAAATAAAACATAATGTCGTTATTTATCATACAACCTCCGATCTTGGAACAATCTACATGGAAAGGAAGGATTCAACCAAAGCGCTTCAGTATTACCGCAAGGCCCTGACTTTTACAACTGATAACTTAAGGGGAAAAGGCCTGAGTTATCTCGATATTGCTAAAATTTACCTAGAATACAACATGTTTGAAACCGCAATTGTTTACCTTAAAGATGCCCTAAATATTTTCGAAACGGTTGGCGACATGGAAATGATTTCGGCTACAAGTCGTTTTATTGGATTTTATGAAATGTCCAATAAAAACTTTCCAAAAGCTAATACATGGTTTGTCAATAGTCTGACAATTGCAGAAAAATACGGGATAACGAGTGAAAAGATGCTGGTAACATCCGACCTGTATAAATTGTACAATCAGCAGTCAAAATATAAGGAAGCGCTTACCATGTTCGAAAAACATATTGCTTTAAAAGAACAGCTTTACAATGAACGCCTGCGCAAAGACGCTATCAGTAAACAATATGAGTACGAATACGGTAAAAGAGAATCAGAAATAAAAGCAACAGCTGCTGCTGATAAAAAAAGGATTGAAGAAGTTGCAAAAAAAGACAAAGAGAAACAACAGTTAACCATTTATTTTATTACAATCGGACTTTTACTTGTAATTATTTTTGCTGTTTTTATTTTTAATCGCTTTAAGGTTACGCAAAAGCAAAAACTAATTATTGAACAGAAAGAAAAAGAAACACAGGAAAAAAACCTGATTATTTCGAGACAAAAAGATTTGGTAGAGGAAAAACAAAAAGAAATACTCGATAGCATACGTTATGCGAAGCGCATTCAGAATTCGCTCATGCCAACTGAAAAGTACATTTCTAAAATTATGAAAGGCGACAAGAATGTTTAATAAGGACTCTGCTTCCGGATAATCTTCCCAAACCATTTCGGGAAAAATCTTCTTAGGGTAACGGCTTTTATTTCTTTGCCGCCAATTAAAATTTCTTCCGAATTATTAGAGATACCGGCGATGATTTGTTTTGCTGCTTCTTCGGCGCTCATTGCGTTTGCATGACTCTCATCCATTTTTCCGTGAGCGCCTTTTTCTGTCGAAGCATTTAAAGAAATATTTGTTTTTACTTTACCGGGACAAACCATTAAAATCTTTATTCCCTTTTTCTCAGTTTCTAAACGTAAACTTTCAAAGTAACCGTGCAAAGCATGTTTAGCAGCAGAATAAGATGAACGCAAATAAAAACCAAATTTTCCGGCGATAGAGCTAACAACAACAATATGTCCGTTTTTATTTTTGAGCATGTAAGGCAAAACGGCTTTGCTTAAATTCACTGCGCTGAAATAATTTATTTCAAATAATTTTCGTTCTTCTTTTTCGTCCGTAACAATAGCTTCACTGCGCTGACTTTGTCCGCCGTTATTTATTAAAATATCAATCTTCCCGAATTTATTCATCGCCTGGGCGGCTAATCCACTTGCTTTTGAAGTGTCTGATAAGTCAAAAGGTAAAATCAGTAAATCTAAGTCTGGTAATTTTGTAAGAGCAGCTACGCGTTTTAATTCGTCTTCTCTGCGCGCCGACAAAATTAACCGCCCTTCCTTTTTTGCGAATTCTAAAGCTAAAGCCTCACCAATGCCCGAAGACGCTCCGGTAATCCAAATCACTTTATCTTTATACCCGCTCATTTATGACAGTAAATCTACAATTTGTTTTGATTTAATTTCTCTTATGCAATGACAATCTTTACTCTTTTTACAATCATTACACTCTTTATCCAATACCAAATACTTTGCTTTCTCACCAACAGGCATCCATCTTCCCGGGTGTATCGGGCGCATGGGCGCAAATAAACCAATCGCTCTTTTTCCTAATGCAGAAGCAATATGCAGTGGACCCGTGCTCGCCGCTACCAAAGCATCCGCATGATTAATGAAAGAAATAAATTGTTTCAAACTTAGTTTTCCAGTTAAATCAATTACATTTTTATGTTTTTCGAAAAGCGGTCTTGCTTGCTCGCCTTCTTCCTTTGTTCCGCTAATAAATATTTTGAATTTACTTTCAGGAAGAGAATTTATTAATTCCGAAAAATTCTCCAGGCCCCACTCTCTTGCACTGCCTTTTGATTTTGGGTGAAGAATAACATTGGTTTTTGTTTTATCAATTAATTTAGTCCATTCTTCGGAAAGTGTCTGCGTCTTCGAAAATCCGTAATAATTCTTTATTTCTTCCAGTTTAACATCAGTAGGAATATCCAAAAATTCAAGAAGTTTCATGTTCAACTGCGATTCGTGCAACTCTGAATTCTTTCTGGACAAACGGATTAATTTATTACAGGTTGTCCAATGAAATAAACGGTTAGTGGTGCCCACCCTTAAAGGAATTTTAGATTTTTTTGCGGCTTTGGCTATTTCCCCTTGAGGAAAAACATGAACTATAGCATCAGCCCTTGGCAAGGTATGTGTTTCATCCCAACTGATAAAATCATCAACATGTTCAGATAATGCAACAACATCTCTGGTATAATTTTTTCCAACAAAAATAATTCTGCATTTAGGGAAATGTTTTTTGATATACCCCGCCATTGGTAAAGTCAGCACCACATCGCCAATACTATCGGTACGGCTAATTATCAGCGTAAAATTATCAGGCAGTTTTTGCATTATATAAATCGTGCAATTTTTTATATTTTAAATACGTGGCGTAAGCGGAAATTTTAGAAATAGAATATCCGGCTTTACCATCCAAAAATCCTAAATGCAAAATGTAATGATCAATAAATTTAGCAATAGGATTCACAAATAATTTAAACACATTCGATTTCTTTCCTTTTTCAAAAAAAGCTTTCGAAGCAATATTGGTAAAATACTCTACTTGTTTGTAATGGTCTTCAACAGTGTAATAACTGTAATGTAAAATATCACCTTTTAAATGACCGGTATTTTTATCTCCGTCATTCATCTCATATTTATCGTGCGGATTTATTCCTCCCCATTTTCCTTTTCTGCTATCCCACAAACGTAATTTTTTATCAGGATACCAGTTGCAATGTTTTACCCAATGTCCGCAGTAATTCGTTAAGCGGTTCATGTAATAACCATCTTTGGTCCAATTATTTTTTACTTCAAGGATTGACTTTTTCAAAGTGTCATCTAAAGCTTCATCCGAATCTAAAGATAAAATATGGGGAAATTTTGCAAACGTAATGGCTTTGTTTTTTTGTTCGAGGTGCCCTAAAAAATCCTGATGATACACATTAGCACCATAAGTCTTACAAATGTCTTTGGTTTTATCGGTACTGCCAGAATCCAATACCACAATTTCATCGGCGATGTCTTTCACTGATTCCAGACAACGACCAATGTTCTTTTCTTCGTTAAAAGCTATTATAACTACCGAAATTTGAGGCATTGTGTAAAGTTAATAATATATTACATTTGTATAGAATGAAAGTTACCATAATTCAAACTGCCCTTCATTGGGAAGACCGCCAAAAAAATCTGGCGCACTTTGATGCATTGGTAAATTCCATTACAGAAACTACCCATTTAATAGTATTGCCTGAGATGTTTACGACAGGTTTTACTATGAATCCCGCTAAATTAGCCGAACCTAGTAATGGCGAAGCGCTTGCTGCCATGAAAAAATGGGCACAACAAAAAAATGCAGTCATTACAGGAAGTGTCGCGGTTGAAGATGGTGGAAAATATTATAACCGCTTATTTTGGGTGGAACCAAACGGTAATTTCAGCACTTACGATAAACGTCATTTATTCCGAATGGCCGGCGAAGATAAACACTACGCCATGGGCACTAAAAAACTAATTACCAAATTAAACGGCTGGCATATTTGCCCGCAAATATGTTACGATTTGCGTTTCCCGGTTTGGAGCAGAAATACTTTTAAGATTACTAACGGTGTGCCCACCGCGTCGTACGATGTTTTGTTGTATGTGGCGAACTGGCCCGAGGTCCGTTCGTTCCCCTGGAAACAATTACTTATTGCCCGCGCTATCGAAAATCAATGCTACGTTATTGGTGTGAATCGTATTGGTGCCGATGGAAATAATTTCGCGCACTCCGGTGATAGTATGGTGATTAATCCGCGTGGTGAAATCATCAGCAAAACGCTTCCCAACCAACAAAGCATTGAAACCATTCACCTCGATAAAACTTATCTGGAAGATTTCAGAATGACTTTCCCGGTAGGCTTGGATTCGGATGAGTTTGATTTGAAGTAGTTGTTGGGCGCGCCTTCCGGCCGGGCTTTACGCTACAATCTTTTTGCAAGAGACAGGCAAAAAGGATTTCCGCTGCAATCCCTCGCGCTTCTTCTTCAATTGAAATTCGTTTATTGATTGTCCTTTGCGTTAGGGATTGAGGCTTTGTTTGAGCTCTTTTTTATGTAGCTTTTCGCGGAATAAAAAAAGCGAGTGCCGAAAGCCCGACCCGCAGGGGAACGCCCAAAATTTTTATTATAAAACTCCTCATCCTCACATTCAATTTACATTAATTAACTTTTCATTTCGGTTACCAAAAGTCCTTTCCGTTATTAATTGGAAAGGGCTTATGAAAAATTTACTGATTAAAACAAAGTATATCGCTGCCAGAATTTTTCTCGGTTTGGTTTTAGCAACTCTTCTTTACTTTTTTTGCGCGTTTACATTGCCGGGTATTCAGGTTAACAAACAAAATCCTCCAATAAAAAGCGATAGTGTTTGCATTTATGTAATATCTAATGGCGTTCATACTGATATTGCAGTTCCTTGCGAAAATTATCTCAAAAACTGGCAACTGATTTTTCCTAAAGACACTTTTCCGTTAAAAGATTATTCATACTCTTATTTGGCTTTTGGATGGGGCGATAAAGGCTTCTATTTAGAAACTCCAGAATGGTCAGATTTAAAAGCATCAACTGCATTTAAAGCAGCTTTTGGCTTGGGAGGAAGCGCTATGCATGTTCGTTACTTAAATCCGCCCAACAAACTTTCCGACAAAAAAATAGCGCTAACTGTTTCTGCTGAACAATACAAAAAACTCATTGAATATATTGAGCAAAGTTTTTGTTTTACGAATGGCTGTGTTACAAAAATCAATCATCCCGGTTATGGTAATTCCGATTTATTCTATGAAGCAAATGGCAAATACAGCCTTATAAAAACCTGCAATGTTTGGACAAACAAAGCCCTTAAACACAGTGGAATAAAAACAGGTTTTTGGACCCCTTTTGCCGATGGATTAATGCGTTCTTTAAGGTAATTTCCCCTTTGTCAATCCCCATATTCCACTATCTTTGTAAAGCAAAATCAAGATTAAGGTACTATAGAATATGGAATACAATTTTTCTGAAATAGAAAAAAAATGGCAGGGGATTTGGAAGGATAAAAAACCTTTTAAAGCAGAAAACAATTCTTCGAAACCAAAATATTATGTGTTGGACATGTTTCCTTACCCATCGGGGGCGGGATTACATGTTGGTCACCCTTTAGGATATATTGCTTCCGATATTATGGCGCGTTACAAACGTCATAAAGGATTTAATGTATTGCATCCTATGGGCTGGGATAGTTTTGGTTTGCCGGCTGAGCAATATGCCATTCAAACCGGACAACATCCTGCTGTTACAACAAAAGACAATATTAAGCGTTACAAGGACCAAATGAATAAAATCGGTTTCAGTTTTGACTGGGACAGAGAAATTAAAACATCGGAGCCTGAATATTATAA
>CAZRNW010000056.1:0-11471 GCA_964601535.1 uncultured Flavobacteriaceae bacterium | reverse complement strand
AAGCTGAGATATTTCCATCAGCCATAAAACTCGAACCTTCAATATAAGTTGTTTTATAACCGGCCTTTGGCAAATAACAATTTCCGCTAAACTTTATTTTGCCCGCTAAATTAATTGGCCTTCCCACATCTGCAACCATTAAGGCCGTATCTTTAAAAGACTGCATTCCGAAAATACCGGAACGCTTTACATATTGGTGACGGTTTTTACTTTCGGACACCACTAAATTGTACGCGCCCCACTGCAGTTTTTTTATTCTTATGGAGTCTTCATTAAAAGTGCTTTGTTTCCAAACATTGTTTTGTCCCGGAGAAAATGATTCTGAACGTGCTATACTAAAAGCGGATTCAATATTCAAATTCAATTGGTCAAGGGCCGTTTTAGAAATGACTTGTTTTTGATTGAAATAAGCGATAAGAATAAATGCGCTTAATATTACACCAATAACTATACTTATGATTATAGCAATGTATAATGCTCCACCCTTTAATTTAAGCTTAAGCATCAGGAAGTAGGATTCGCATGATTTTTCTCTTATTTAGGTTTATCTTTCTTTTCTTTTTTCTTGAATAAACCTTTTATTTTCTGACCGAAAGTCTTTTTTTCAGTCTTTACAGATTCGTCTTTCGGATTACTATTTCCTTCTTCCGTTTTCTTTTCGGTTTTCTTTTGCTTCTCTGTTTTTTGTTTCTTCACCTTTGGCGGAACTTCAATACCGTTTTTATACTTTTTCACGTCCGCTTTATTACCCATAACATCATAAGTACAAAATTCACCGTTCAATAAATCATTTTTAAAGCTGCCTTTTGCCATTAATTTGCCGTATTCGTTGTACAACATATAAGTACCGTACTTCCTTCCCTGCTTCCAGGTAATAACTTCTCTAAGCTGACCATTACTATACCAGTATTTCCACTCTTTATGCTTTAATCCATATTTTATTTCGCCTTGCTCCTTTAACTGATTATTTAAATAGAATGTTTTATAATACCCGTGGAGAAGTCTGCCATCATAGCCTCCTTTGGTCTCTATAATTTTGTTTGATTTATACCATAGGTAAGCAAGCTCGTTATCGGTCTTAACCTTTTCGCCATCCTTCAGCATTTGCGTTTTTACTGTATAATCGTCGTAATTAACAGTAATATTAAAGGTTTTCATTTCATCAGGCTCGGTATATTTTTGAGCTGAAACAACAAAACTGATTAGTATGAAAGGTATTAGAAAGCGCATAGGGACAGTAAATATATGCAAAAAAGCGTATTACATAATATGTGAGAAATGTAACTTGATACTCCAATAAATTTCTTAATTGGAAGAAATAGCAAGAAAGTCCCTATGGTAATTCTACCATTTCCTATAGGTAATTTTACCTTTTTATTATTAGTATTTATCTGATTTTCATATCATTGTAAAATTTACTTTATTGTCACACATTTCTAAGTAACCTATAACAAAATAGATTAAATTGAAACACAATAAGTCCCAATTAATTTAAACTATTTATTATATTTTATGCTAAATGGAAAGTCAAAACAATTAAAGCCTCGTCAAGCTCAAATTTTAAAATTAATCTGCTCTCAATACACCAATAAAGAAATTGCTAATGCCTTAGGTTTAAGTATCCGGACAATTGATGCTCATAGGGATGTACTTCTCAAAAAAACTCAATCTAAAAACACGGTTGGATTAGTTATTTATGCCTTGAGTAATCAAATTTTTAAATTGGAGGAGTTGAAAACCGGATAACCCGAATATTGTCCTTTCTAATAACATTAAATACTAAAACATGACAACACTCTCTATTAATTGGAGCCCAATTATCGCAAATAATGAAATTCATTCGATTTACAATTGCAATCATCAAATGTTGAATCTTAGGCAGGCTATATATATGTACGTTTGTTATATTAGAAATCCTAATGATTCTATTTCCTATCGACCAATCCCTCTTTACATTGGTAGGGTTTATAGATCAGCCGACAGTGGAACTGTTAAACAGAGATTAATTGAACACCTACGGGAAAATGATTTGATAGAATGCCTGAGGCAAAATTGCAATTTACTTATCGGAATAAAAATTGGCGAAATCGTTTTAGAAGCCAACCAAAATATTTCAGAAGAGTTAATTAATGACATCGAATGCGCGCTGATTTATAACTCGCAGTCAACTTGTAATACTAATTGTAAAAACTCATATACTGGTAGAACCCCGATACAAATTGTTAACCTTGGTGATTTCTCACCACTTAATCATAATGTTGCATTTTAAGGTAAGAGCTCTTTTAATTTCATTAACGCTTAATTTTTGCTGAGGTAAAATCCAAAATTGACATTCCTTCATTGTCAAAACAGTTAATATCCAATTCAAAAGATTCTCACCTGAGTGAATCACCCTCAGAAATTGAGTGAATCCATTTTTGAATTGATTGAGCAACTTGAACACTTCCTGATTTTTGATTTAATTTTATATAAACAATTAAATCTTTTATTATTAGGAACACATGTACCCATTTACTTACAATACGGGCATCTCCACAAATCTGCTTAACGCAGTATATGCCCCACAAAAAAAGGATTACTGGTGCTGGAGCGCAAGTATAACCATGATCTTGAATGCTTACGGCATTCGGAATGTTAACCAACATAGTTTCGCCAGAGTTGTATGCGGAATTGATAAAAATGGGCGTGCGTATAATTGCGGGGCCACCAACCTTGATATTAGCCGGTCGTTAAACCTAAACGGACGTGACCAATACGGTCAGCATTATCAGGTAAAAGCACCACTCTATACCGCCGCGCCTAATTTAACCAGACTTTTTAATGAGTTAGAAAATAAAAAGCCGGTACTTGTCGCTTATCGCTATCCCAATATGCCTATGAAGCATGCAGTTGTTATTACCGGTGCTGAGTATTACATAGAAAACAATACCAACTACGTTACTAAACTTATTATCAGAGATCCGGATCCGAATTTTTGGAATCAGCTAAACGACGGTAGAAAAGAAATAACAGATGTGCCCGGATTTTTAAATTCGGTGAAAGCGCATTGGTATATTACTGTTTACAAATGAAACTCTTATGGATCTAAAACAACTAATAGAAGATATAACTATTGTAAAGGAAACCAATCTTCGCGGAATCCATAATGGCAATGCAACTGTTTGTAATAATGGCGTACTAATAATAAACGGTATTCTCAACGGCAATGTTACTATAGAAGAACATGCTGAAGTAATTGTTTGGGGAACGGTAGTTGGTAATATCATTAATAAAGGAACATGCAGAATTGCCGGTAGCATTCAGGGACAATTAATCGAAAAAGGAGGGCGCTTTGTGATAGACAAGAATGCCTCAGTAAAAAATTAAATTGCCGAATCTTGGACATTAACCCCATCTAACAAATTTGTTTTCTATTCGTTCATATAACAACTTTGTTATTTCTCATCAAATCTAACAAATTTGTTATACGTTCTTCTGAATCTAACATTTTTGTAATGCGGCACCAAAATCTAACAAATTTGTTATAACGGTCTTCATACAATGGCTACGTTATTTTTGTTAGTATCTTTTCAATTTATATTTCCGGGTAATCTTATCTATCCGTAAATTTGTAATGCGGGTGGTGATTTCTTTCCCCCGCCTTCTCGTCGCTCACGGGATGTTTTTAATTTTTAAAAGCACAAAACAATGAATAAAGTACCATCTAGATGGCGTATTTGTTTAAACCCTGATTGCAGGTGGGGATTCATTCCGAAAAATCCTCTTGCCCGTTGCCACTGCGATGACTGCAGGGCCAGACTTAATTACCTATTTAAGTTAGCGAAGAAATTTGGAGTAAAGGATGTTTTCGCATGGAAATACAATTATGCAATATTAAAGTGTTTTCTCGACCGGGGAAAGTATCTGACCAGTGAAGAAGAACTTATAGAATATGGCTTCGATATTAATGCTCTTGATGCTCCGGTAACTAACAACGGCGTAAAATCATCAGCCATCAAAGTTGGGAATTTGTACCTGGTTGCAATAAATTCAAAAACATTTAAAATTGTATGTCATGGATAAAAAGAAAATCAAATCATTATGGGAAATTATGGTACCGCAGGACACTACTGATCCGGAAATGCGAGTTACCCCGCCACAGGAAAGAAAAAAAATCGTTTTCACTCCCGATCCGGAGGTTAAACCACTTGCTAATCCTAACCCCATCCAAACCAAAATAGCTAATACCAACACCAGTAAGACGGAGAACATCAAGCCAGCCACAGCATCAGTTCCGATAAACAATTCAAATTCTATTTCCGGCAACCAAGCTAAGGCCGATGGCCCCGAAATCGCCAAGCCAGCATCAGCATCAGAAAAAGAAGAAACGGGGCATCGTCCGTCTAGTTCAACGAGCCAACCTAATGAAGGTCGCGACGCCGGGAAAACAAAACATGAAGAGTTCAATACCTCTGGGAAAAAAGCAAATATGGGTGATGATAGTGGCGAAACCAAAACCTCTTCCGAAAAAAAATCTAATTCATGGCAGGTGGTGGCCGCCATCATATTATTAATTATTATAATAACGGCTACATACTTTATTAATGAAAAGATTAAAGACAATCGCAAGAAAAGAACGGAGAAAAATGATGACGATTTCTTTGACTCATTTTTCGATAGTAAAACCGGCGATATTGTAAGGTTCGGAGGCATCACCCTCGGATTACTCATCGCAGCATTAGCTTTGCTTTATTCAACCAAACTGCTTGCCCAAGCTATTAAAAGTGTACACGAATCCACTAACGATTAGGGTTCCGAACATTACAAAATAAGCGGAGAATTTTTCTCGAAGCTACCGAAGAATTTTCCCTAACAACTTCTCCGGAGAAGTTCTGGATTCTACTGATAAATGCGGGTTGCTGCGTAATTTTCCGGATTTTCCCGTTGTAATCCGCAATTTTCCGATAACTACCGGATTTATACGTAGGAAATGAAAATTATTCTCCGAAGAATTATTCGGAACTCTACGCTCGGCGCGTACCATCCTTGTTCACTGGTTAAGCGAAAATCAAAGATCCATTAACTCCCCACAGGAAATTTTCAAAGCCTTTGCAATTTTAAAAACGAAGTACGCTGTCGGGGTCACCAACCCGGCTTCTACCCGGTAAATGTCCTGCTTCGATTTTTTTAAGAGTTTCGCCAGTTCTACTTGAGTAAGGCCCTTCTCCTTACGGATCTTAGCCACTTGTTTACCAAGTTTTTTTGTAAAGACATCTTTATCCATTGAATGCAAGGTACTAAATTTGTTTAAAACAATCAGTCATCATATATGATTACTTAAGAATAATTAATTACCTTTACCAAAAGAATTACAATGAAAATTAATCACATTGCTTTGCTGGAAGGGACAAAACACTTTACCGGCTATATAGGAAATCCAAACTTCCCGCCTTGTTTCAGGATTCAGCTCACCTCATTGACAACTGAACTTTTCGAACTTGGAAACAGCCTTTACGGCTTCATTGATATTTTTCATTGCTTGCCGTTCGGAGAAAAGGATAAAAAAAGAATTCAAATCCGGTTGGGAGATTTTAGTGATAACATTGCTAGCTATTATTGTAACACGGGGGATCTCGTGGAACGGGTTCGGATAGGTCTTTACTATAATCTGCCAATCGCCACTTTGATGGAACAAACACTCGAGCAGGTTTGGGAAACACCTCCCCTACCCTGCGAGAACCCCACTCAGCAGATTAACCTGCTTGAATACATAAGAACTATGCCGTCCGACAAATTTGTTAGATGGTACAAGAGAAACTATCATGCCCCGCAAGCCACTATTGACGGCGTATCCATAGGAACTTTTAAAAACTGGTCTATTACTAATCAAATAATACGGCTCGTTTCTATGGGGAAAATTGAGAGTACCCACCTTGATTGGGCTGCGCAAAATTTAGCAGGAGATTATGATTTGATAAAAAAGGGTTTGGGAATAGATGACGATGCTACATTTTAACCAAAAGATCTGTTGCAACAACATCCAGAGCATCAGCTAAGCGAAAGAGTGTACTTAAGGTCATGTTAATCTCCCCCTTCTCTATTCTGAATACGGTTTGCTTATCAAGCTCACATTCTGTCGCCAATTCCATCTGGGTCATCTTTTTTTCTAGCCGTAATTCCCGGATTTTTTCACCCAGCAGTTTCAAATGTTTAGCGTCAGGCTTCCTTAATTTTTTCAGCTTCTTTTCCATTCACCTCAAAGATGTGCATTTTTTAACGAAAATTAAAATAGGCATATACGCCTATTTTACATAAAATATCATTACCTTAGCAGGGCTTTCCTTAAACACGCGCCTATCGTGCTCTGGAAGGCCTGATAATACTGGGCTCTCGGGAAGGTTTCTAAAAAAGATGAAAATTAACAAAAATGGAAAATTTGATAGAGATAGAAGAATTGATGAATTTTCTTGGTTACAAGAGTGAAGTATCTGCTTTGAATTGGTGCCGGAAAAACAACATTCCTATAGAACAATTCGGGAAGAGAAAGTACGCCGACCGTATTGCTTTTAATAGCTTAGTTGCAAAAAGTATGGGGATTGACAACCATACGGACTTCACAAAGGGACACCGTGCTACTTATGATTTAAAAAGTCCTGGTCCTGGGAGCACAGACAGCAAACCGCATAGTGAAGCGGCTGAAAAATTCTTAAGCAAATTTAAATCCGAAGGAAATGAAAAAGGTACCGACAATATTTAAAGGCTGCGGTATTCGCGTACACTGTTTAAAATGCAGGTCGGAAGTTACAGATACGTGCCTGACAAAGGGCAAGGGCATTTCTACTTGCGAAAATAAGGACAAGCATAAATTCAAATTAGCGATACATGTTCCCGGCACAAGTTGCCGTAAGCGTACCCGCTTAATAAATGTAGCTACGTTCGATGGAGCCTTAGTAGAACTTGCGAAATTTAAACAGGAACTGCAGTCCAACAATTTTTCTGCTACTTGTTCTGACAGCCCTGTTATTTTACAGACCGATTCTTCCGATCAGACGCAATCACCAATACTGATTCAAAACAATATTCAGATCATTGAAGCGACGAAAATAATTTCCCCGCTTCAAATTTCTCCGCCAAAATTCCTGCTGGTGGACTACATCGCTCAATACCTTGATTTTATTTCCGGGGTAAATACGCCGTTTCATCTCATGCGCAAGTTAAGCCGTGATCATATTAAAGAAACCGAACGGGTGGTTGAGAGATTTTGTACATCCCTTAAAAAAAATAATTACTATATAGAAACTTTAGACTTAGGTTCAATAGGCCAGAACGAGCTTGGTATATTTTGTAATTATCTAATTTCAGATTTAAAGCTCTCTTCTTACAACAAGCACTGCGCTATAATGAAGGCCTTTTTTAACTGGTGCATTCAAATAAAAGATTGTGACATTAAAAACCCGTTCTTTAAAATGCGCTTGGCAATTGCTCCCAAAAAAGAAAAAACGGCAATTACGGAAACTGAATTCCGCGCTTTGTTAAGAGCGATTACATTTGAGAATGGTAAAGCAACTCTGCCCAACGGAAAACTAACCAATCACTATCATCCGTGGTTGCCCGTTGCTTTTCGTCTAGCTTTAGAAACAGGCTTACGCGCTGAAGAAGTAGTAACGTTAAAGTTCAATAATATTTGTGAACTAAAAAAAGGTGTCACGGCCTTCAAATTAACCAATCTAAAAGTTTGGCGAATTCAAACCGGAGAAGATCAGGCGCAGATCAATAAATATGTAAAATACGTTCCGATCACATCTTCTTTAAATGATTTGCTTCTGGAGTGTGGTTACTTAAATCATCAGGGAGCAGACAAGTATATCATTCCTTTTCCTGAAGGTTCTAATTTGAATTATGTTCAAGATATAATTTCACGCTCCTTTACCCATTATATAAAACAGGTTTCTACCCGAAAAATCGAATACAAAGACCTGCGCAAAACTTACATCACCGCACTCACCATGGTCCTTGGCGATAAAGCCAAATTGTTTACTGGCCATTCGGATGATGCGGTTATTAAAAAGCACTACCTAGCTGATTCGGTGCTCATGGCTGGGCTTGGGAACTTGAATATTTTTGGGGATTGTGGGTAGTCAGAAAAATTAAACAAAATTCAATACAACGCTATCCTCAATTGAATCAATATAAGGAATAGACTTGGTCTTTTTATTTGCCTTGATGGTATCCCATACGCTGTCCTTCCATACAATTAAATCTCTATAGTTGTACTTATAAAGTTCTACATTTGATGTTTTGCTATCAAGAAAAATATAGCCCTTTATTTTAGTTGATTCGTTAGGGTCAAAAATTATGTGTGGCATTATAAACACTGGTTCTTTTGTTTCAAAAACTTCAAGCGTAGCATTCTCATTTACGAAAGCTAAAAATTCGTCAACTATTTTCTTTAAATTCGAGTCAGGTGGCGTTTCGTTCGCTAAATGACTTAAAGTTTTTAAGCTTACTTTTCTTTTGTATTCATTTTCCCAATTGGAGTTAGTTGATCTAACGATATCCATATAATTTTTAAGATGAAATAAGTTATTCGGATCGTTTTGCAATTTCTTTATCAAAAGATAAGATAACCTTCTCCATAATAATATTCCAAGTTGGTAGGACGGTAAGTTATATTTATACTTTTGTTTTAACGGCGAATTTTCTAAAAAATAATTACAAATGCCGTCAACAGTGGCATTTCTAATTTTCAAAATGATATCATTCGGATTGGCTTCAAGTTCAAGTGGCCTCGAAGTGAAAATTGCTGCATAGCTCGATGTCTTGAAGTCGCTCAAATATTCTTCTAATTCTTCAGGTAGCTTAACTACGCTTTCCAATAAAGAATTCATAATCCTTTCAGAAAGAAGTTTAGCATCAACACCTTGTACTCCGCTCAGTTTTTTATTAATCAATATCTTTAGTGTTGAAATAAACTCAGGAGTCAATTTCCTGGTACGAGAACCTGAAAGTACTTGGGAAACATATGATTGCAATCGATTTCTGTGCTTTGAATAAACATCTCCATTATTTTTTTCGTCTTCGGAAAGTTTATAAGGTGAATCATTGTCGGTCAAAAGCATCACAACTAAATCAAGGCGGCTTTCGAACAGTTTCGCATGATTATCTCCAAACCTTTGTTCAAAAAGTAAGTTTATCGCCTCATTCATACCGCTAATTTACGGGTTTATTCTCGCATTTTAATCATTTATTTAAGTATTTTTACATAATTAACATAATTATTTGTAATTATTTTGAAAATACGTACCTTTACAATGTTCGTTAGTGCCATTACTGGCAATAACACAAGGAAAACGAGCCCACCTGATAATAAACGTGCTCTAAAATGAAGATGATATAAGAATATGCTAAATGATAGTTAATTAAACCTCTCTGGATGTTCAGATCCAGAGAGGTTTAAAGCACACATAAATAAATCAGCCTAGTGAAGATTGATTTTTAAAGAAGTAGTTTTTTCTTTACTCTTTTTTGTTTGCGCGCCATTATGTTTTTTGTAAATTTTGAGTTTTAAAAAACGTCCGCAAATATAGCATTGTACATTTAAGGTACAAAAAAATAGTCTAGAATCCTACCAAAGTAAGAAACACGTAACATTATTGGCTCCGCCCTTATCTAAGATAGATCAAGGGAAATTTGTGTCAATCCAATTGTCACCAAGTGATAAATTCGGATGATCGATGACGGACTGCTGTCATGTAAGTAAGCTAGCCACTTACTTGCCGCTCCATTCTTGTGTGAGCGTAACCGGCTATGTGAAATTTATAAATTTTAGCATTAGACTTGGTTTACAGTTTAGCAAAATTGATAAATTTTAATTTAAAAAAACGGAGGCACCACTCGACGGTGCAAGAAAAGATGAAGAAATTTCTACCTACATTAAATACACTAAAAGTCGGTGACAGAATTGTTGTACCGAAAAGTTCACTGGATTTCGTTCAGCATCATGCTATATTTATGGGAACCAGGAATAACCAATATGTTTTTATCGAGAATAAAGAGAGTATTGGAGTAAGGTTAGTTACTGCGGAGTTATTATTCGTAGGAGTTGACCGCATAACACGTATTCAAAGATTCTCACCAAGAGCAGAGTATTCCAGACAGGATCTTTATGATTATGCGCTCACAAAAATTGGGCGCACTTATAATTTAATTAATTATAACTGTGAGCACCTAGCAAACGAAATTCAACACCGAATTATTAAGAGTAAACAATCAGATACAGGTGTCGGTTTGGCGTTATTCGGATTGTTGCTATTAGTGCTGGGAGGAATTGCCGGAGGAGGTAAAAAATAAATTTATTAATCATATTAAAAAAATATTCTAATGGAAATAAAAACACTCGAACAAAAAGTAACGGAGGAATTTTCTAAACATAAATTCTCTAGTTATACACTTGAACAACTTTTGCAGATATCAAAGAACTCCCCTGTATTACAGGCACTGTTTAAAGAATTTGCGGGCAATAAATCACTGCTCAGACTATTGAGCCTTCACAGACTGGATCTATTTGGATTTGAGAATGACCTTAAAAGTTCTGTATTGCTTTACTCCGACATTCCCAAAAACCTTGCGCTTGGTGGAAAACATTCTGTTCCTACTGCGTTAAAATTTATTGTACAAGATAAAATTGAGATGACAGAAGAGCATGGCATTGCTTTTTTTAAAGAAACTGTCGGTGATGTAGATGGGATATCAGATGATTTTAAAGATATTCTCGCTTATTTTTTGATTGATTTTTTAAGAAACAATCAAAATGTATTGGATCTAGCTAATGCGCAAGATTTTTCGTACGAAAAGATGAAAGAGGTTTTGAAGAATTACGAAAATACGATTAGCATAAGCCCATTTTTTGAAGATCGAATAAATAATTTCAGTAAGGTTGTTGATCCGACAATAAAAAGTAAAATAGAAAAGATTGTATTGCAAGTTGTGTCGAATTTTAGCACAAAGATGGATCAGGTGTTTGAAGGTTTCAGTAAACTGACGCCTGATTTAACGATGTATTTTCATCAGCAGGCTATTTTATGGCTAACAATGATCCTTGAAAAAACTGAAAGTGATTTTGAAACATATACCGAAAACATGGACACTTTATTCAGGATAAAAGCTATTGAGAGCAAGCATATTGTCACTTGGTGTGAACACTGCAATAAGCTTGAACCAAATTTTCAGATGCACATTGGTAAAATCGTTCCTTCATACGTAAGAAAAAAACGTGAATGTATTGGATGTCAAAGCAAAACTCACTATTCGTATAGTGCTGTTTATGGTTTAAACCAGGCATTGAAAGATACGCTTAATTCAAAGGATGGATTATTAGCTACATATTTTGCATGGCTTGCACAAAAACGTGGAATGAGTGTTGAGTGCAGTAAATATGCCGGAAAATATGAAACGGATATATTGCTAAACAAGAAATATTTGGTTGAATGTAA